>JAFGTU010000477.1 GCA_016933985.1 Sedimentisphaerales bacterium
CAGCAGGCCCCGTGCCGTCCGGCTGTCCGTCCTCATCCCGGCCCAACGAATCCCACTTCTTGCCGTGAACCTCCATCGCCTTCTCGCTCGGCCGATCTCCGAGCACCAGCAATTCACGACGAGGGTTGTCTGCTATGAACTGGCCTACTGCTATAACATCTGAATCGACTGCGCCGTAGCGTAATTGCACGACATCCTTGACGCGGACGAAGTCTGTTGCTAGGTCTCCCGTGACCTTCTCGCCAGCATCATCGCCGGTAACAGACAATCGAAGTCCCTTACCCGCCTTCATGGTAATCAAACGCGCATCACTGTCTTGCTTGTACAACTGGAAAGGAGTCTGAAGGCCATTGTTTTCCAGGACGGAAGAACCACCTTCCCTGATAGCCCACTGACAGAAGATGTTGGCTTCCGTGGTTGCAGAGGGATGCTGGTATAGCACGAATATCTCGCCAAAACGGTAATCGGGTTGCACCACGGCGCCCACATTCGGCTTAACCCAATCATGCTTCCAATGTTGGCGAGTGGCAAGGACATCAACACCGGAAAAGTCCAATCCTGGCTTGTAGACAACGATACCGATGCTTTTCAAACCGCGTCTAACCTCGGCGAGAACTTTCTCCGCACTATCAAGACGCTTGATGTCCTTCCGCAATTCATAAAAGCGGCCGCTGACACCATCTCGATCGCTTTTCTCCCTAAGAATAAAAGCCTTCAGATAATCAGTCGTCCAGGACTTTTCATCACCTTCCAGCAGGATCTTTGTGGAAGATCGCTGTTTGACTTCTCCCGTTGTTTCCGGCCAGTTCGCATCACTTTCACGAAGAAGCCACCTCAACCCAGGCTGGCTGATGCGTTCCAAATAGAGATCACGCGATGCTACCACGATGAGACGCCGTTGCGCCAATATCTGTTGCGCGGGCTTTTGTGGGTCCTTGTGAAATCGCATGAAAAGGCGATGTTCCCCATGCTTGGTCTCTGGATAGTCGATCAGAACGCCGAATGGATTGTCCTTGTCGGCAAAGCGACCAACGGAGGCGTCGTCATCGGAACCGAATCGCAACTCCTTAGCTTCCACCGGATATTTTGCCTCGAAAGCACGAACCAACTCAGCCAGAAACGCATAGTGCTGGTTATTGAAATGATACGGCCAGACCACACGATTCGGGCCGCCTGCCTTCGCAAGATCGGGGTTTAGTCCGACAACCGGTAAGGCCAGTGCAGTAAAGAGCAATGCAATTCTGGACATCGAATGGCACAATTTGCGGACATGCTTCATGGCTATATCTCTATTGCGGGCTGTACCAAATGAACAGGAAATCAGTTCTGCTGGAGTCGCTCCTGAAGTGTTTGCGGCTTGGGCTTCTTGGCCTCTTCTTCAGCTTGAGCCTTCTTCTTTGCTTCCAACTCTCTCTTAAATTCAGCGACTTCCTGCTCGTCTTTTTCCATTTGCTTCAGCATGACCGTTGCAGCCTTGATGATTTTCGGATCAACATTCTTCACCGGTTGAAACGGTTCGATGTTCTGCTTATCCTTATCTTGCACATCCAGCGGCGTCAGTTCTTCCCCTGCCCACTGGAATAGAACGTATTTCTTTTTGCCTTGGTCTTCCAGCAACACAAGACGACGTGAGGTAGGGAACTTTGACTTCCGCACCTTTTCCTCGCTTGAGGCATCTTCTGGAATGCTTGATTCACCTGTTGGGAAAACCGATGTGATCCGTTCGGCCATTCCATCAGTTAGCCGGTATACTTCACCTCCCGCGGTGAGGGCGAGTGGCTCCTTGCTATATACAATTGTGAAATTGCCATGAAATTTGACAGGGAAGGCCCCAATTAGCTTCCAGTCGCTGAATGTCGCTGGCACGCCCTCTGCTATTTCTGCAGGTCGGTCTGGAGTTGCCTGTTCTGATTCCACATTACGCTCATTCTTGGCCTGAGCTTTGGGAGCGTAGCGAAAACCACAGACAGCCGATCCTTGATAGAGCCAGAGGTCCAGCGAATTACTTTGGACCGCAAATGCATAATATATTCCGCTTCGCCATGCGATCCAATCCAGTGGGTGTTGGTTCTGCCCCCATAGCAATACCTCATTAACGGGCGCCAAGCGTATCATTTGCATGCCAAAACGAGGTACAAAACCACCAGTGCCCGGCGTGGACGCACGTCGAAGAGCGTTCCGTTTGAAATCATGGTCATTCACAAGAACAATACAAAAGCCAAATGCTGTATTGACGAGGCTGTTCTCCATATCAGACATGAAAACAGGTTTACCCTCCAGCATAGTCCAGCAATGACCTTCCTGGGTCGATGGAAGTGACGTTTTCGACATTTGCTTTTCCGTGACATCTGAGGACACAGGCAGCTGGTGCAGTGCATTTACAAGTTTGCGTGCCTCCTGCTTGTCGTTGGCATTGGATGTCACACCCACTTCCCATAGGCCATACATTTCCCCGCCATTTAGACACAGTTGTTCTATTGCTGGGACATAAGAATCCTTGACATCTGATCCATCTTCTTCCAGAGCACCACTGGATACACTCGACAAAATCAAGAATGTGCATGCGATGCCAACTACCATACGGTTGATGTGCACTAACATGATCCATCCTTTCTAGCTGCTGTATGATATTGATAGGAGACGGAGGGGCGACGTCTCACCATATCCGCTATGGAGAAAACTTCAACTGATCCACTGCCGCTGATCCTACGCTCATGGCAGGAAGCATGCCAGCAAAAGGTGGCAAGATCACTTGACCTTCCATGTAGTATCCACTAATTGATTTAGTCTCCATGTCATTGAGGCCTGTATAGGTATCGCCATATGAAGGATCATAGTACTGTCCATCATATAATAGAATAGCGTGGTCCGAAAATGTCGATATCGGGTCGCTATTACCTTGTCCAGCAATCCCACGGCGGTCTGGAGCTTCCACTTGAAAAGTCCAGTTATATGATGTATTGAGGATCGGTGGGGTCTTCAGCACGTTTAGGAATGGATAGTTCGGGACGCCTGACGTACCGCCTGCACCAGGGATACTCCAACTCTTCACAAGGAGAGCCATCGAATTCACCGGAACGACTTTCTTTTCCGTGGAGGGTATATTTTGGACTGACAGAATATCGTGCATGAAACGCATCCACCCTCCACACCTCGAATCCCCGTTGGCAAGAAGGGCTGCGGTTGTAAAGCCACTGACGGTCCAACTGCCATAATATTTTAGCAACTGGCCATCTACACGCAGAACATATAGATCTTCGAACTCTTTCCAAATATCCCGCACTGCGTCACCGGGTGTTGATTTGCCTTCAGCTTTCTTACAGCCGATATGGACCAACGTGTGAAAGACCGTAGTTTGCGGTTCGCCAAGAGTTACATAGACTTGGTTAACACTGGAGCCGGCTGGAAACCAATTGGTCTCGTCTGTTGAATATTCCCATGAAATTGTCATCGGATCGAAACAATATATCGAATCTGGAAGGTTGGTTGCGGCTACTATGTCGTTTACGGTAGCCACACCGTTATTGATCTGACCTTTTTTTGATGTAAATGCTATTCCACCTTCAACGCCATCGGCTGTTCCTTTCACCCAGATGTCACCATTTGACAGTGTCGGGGCCGACAACGCGACATCGACTTCCATTGCAGTATCCTTCACGTAGCATGCTGGCGATTGGACAGTTCTCCCTTTCTGCCAATGCGGTGTTGGATAATTTGCTGTATTATCATCCTTCCTCACCGTTTTGAACTTCGTAGCTGCCCCAGTAAACGTGACCGAGGTCACTATCGCATCCCCGGCGACTTCGCCATCAACCGAATGATCCGCTGCCTCACTACAGTGGCCATTTATTTTCATCTTGCCGGAAACAGTCCCCTTCAGATCTACTGTTTCAGTGCTTGTCAATGTAACAGTTAACGTTTCATTGGTTCCGTCAAATGTAACGTTACCCTCTTCTCCGTCTCGACCTTCGCAAGATAATATGACGGTATACGAAATAGGATTTCCACTTCCATCCTTAGCCCCATCAACAATTGTTACTGTCAAGGCATCATCATTATCGCCCATCAAAACAGTATTGTCATCGTCGCCGGAACCGTTAATCTCCAGGCGAATACGGGGATCATCCGGCTTTGCATCGAAATGCGAGAACCATTCCTCGGGATCGCCTTCGCCTTCTCCCTCTCCCGATGTCTTCAAGATACCTTCGACATCATATTCGACCGCCCAACCCGTCTTTCGGCCTGTGAATTTCGTCGGGTTTTCCTTGTTGCCATCCCACATTACTGCACCGGCATCTCCAGGATTAACCGGCTTTGCCGTGGCTTGCTCGACTTCAAGAGTTTTTCCGGCGGGAACTTCGGTTTCCATAACGTCGAACCCTGCACCATCTACTGGATCGGAGGCTTTATATAATCCGCGGTTTGCCTCTTCCTTTGCTTCATCCTTAGTCCCCTTTGGTGTAGCGTTTTTTACATCTTCGGATTTGGCTGCATAACTCGTCGAGTCGATCATTTCAAGGCCGTACACCAAGACCAACGCCAACATAGGCAAACCTACGAAGGCAATCAGGCTACGTAATCTCGCTTTTTCGATTTCCATGACAATCTCCTTTTCGATTTCCCTGAATATTATGGGGTGTTTTTCTTTTTGATGTTTTCAACGGCTTTGTGCCATTGGCTCTGTGGATATTTTGCTAGAAACTTTTCGGCTACTTTGCGGACCTGCTCCTTGTCCTCGATCCACGAAGCGGCGACGCAATGAAAGTACATGGCCCGCTCCGCTTCGGGATGGTCGGGATATTTCGTATGCACATACGCAAAATGAGATAATGCCGCCGCCGAATCCCCCCGCGTGTTCTGGATCAGAACACCCAGCCGAAGAATCGCATCCGCCGCCCATGGATAATCGGCTTGGCCGCGATCATAGAAGCTCTTGTAGAACTCGATAGCCTGGTCGGTGTTCGCCCGATCCTGAGACAGGGCAAGAGCGAGCCTCATGCGACTATATGATGCGGCTGCTGACCTTGACCGGCTGCCTGATTCGGTAAACTGCCGATAGATCGCCTCTGCCTTTTCGGGCCTTCCGGCATGCAGATAGGTGTCGGCCAGCTTCAGAAGAAATTGATCTTGCTCGTTTCTGACGGCATCCGTGATCTCCCGGGACCAGGCGGGCTCCTTCCGCTGAGAGCAGATCAGCATCGCATGTAGGCCAACCTTTTGTCGATCAAAGTTTCCTTGCATACCATCGGTCAGATGAGCAGGACCGGCGGCCTTGAAGTGATCGACCGCTTGATCGTAGTCTTCCTGTGCGTAGGCCAATATGCCGGCGCGAAGATGGAGATTATACAACACGTCCAGGAGTGAACGGGGCTGAAGCAGTTGTCCTCGATCTGCCCAGATAGGAAGGCTCTGATCCGTTTGTGACAGGGATTGGATAGCTCTATTGATCGTACCCGTCGTCAATGAACCATCAGCATGAGTTTCAAGGTCAACGTCTTGTGCCTCAGCCCATGCAAGCCCACTTTCAATGAGTCTAAGGCTTTGTTTTATATCAAGCATTTGTTCCAAGACGATATCGATTTGGCGGACGTAGGCATCGCCGGCTTCGAGGCTTTGGGGAAAGGTGTCGGTGAAACGGCTGAGGGTGGCGAGTGCGGTCTTCCAGGCTTGCTTGGTTTTGATGCGTGATTGGTCGGAGCTGTCAGTGGCTACTGCGATTTCATAGAGCAGCAAGCCGGTGTTGTACATTGCCGGTTCGCAACGGGGACTTTCTGGATAACGCTCCGTCAATTCCTGCCAATAAGGAAGCACTTCCCCAAAGGCTTTGGCACGGGTGGCAAGTCGTTCTTGTTCCGCTTTCTTAGCGGCTTCGCATTCTTTCTCTGTTGGCGGTTTTGAGGATTTATCCGTATCGGATTTCTTTCCGCCAGCAGGTATGGAATCAGAGCCGATATAGCCATACTTGACTTCGGCATTGTTTTGCATGATTGTCGCGATGCGATACAGCGTCTCATCATGCCACGAGCCATCGCGGTAGGCTTTCATCGAGGCGATGAATTGCTCTTTGGCTTCGTCCATCTGCTTGTGAGCATGGCGGACGGCGCCGCGGCCGAACGTTGCGAAGGCTAGTTGAGCACGGGTGGCGCCTTTCATGACGGGTTTTGCAGGGCGACCGGGTGTGTCGGAAGTCGGTCGCACGGCGGGTGTGCCGAGGACGCGATTAAAGCAATCATCGGCGTTGTCCAGGCGGCCGGCGATGAGGTTGATAATTCCCATCGACAGGGCGAGGGCGGCCTTATCTGAAGGGGAAACCGTCTTCCTGGGTGACAAGGCGGAAGCGTCTGCTGTACCGAAACAATCATCCGGGATGACGGGCTTGCCGGTCTTGGCGGCTTCGATAACGGCATCGAGACGTTCGGCGGTCTCCTTATTGCTTGCAAGTTGTTTCGCGGCTTCGAAGGCCTCGGC
>JAFGTU010000478.1 GCA_016933985.1 Sedimentisphaerales bacterium
CAGATCAATTACCGAATTGCGCAAGCCTGCTGGGCCGGCGGCGACATGGACCGCAGCAGGGACTACTTCCTGGCGGAGCTGCGAGTGAATCCGGGCGACATCGACGTCATACTTGATTTCGGCCTGTTCCTGCTTGAAATCGGGGACGTCGAATCCGCAAAAGAGAAGTTCAACAGGATACTCGAGCTCAACCCGGATTTTGCGCCGGCGATGTTCTATCTCGGAGAGGTGGCCTTTGAGAAGGGCGACTACCGGCGCGCCGTGGAGATGTTCGACGAGGCGCTGCAAACCGACGACGATCTGTCAGGGCCGTTTTTCAGGCTGGCTCAACATGCCCTGACGATCGGAGAGCACCAACAAGTGCGGGCGTATCTGGCCTCCGAGCTGAGACTCGATCCCGAGTCTGCCGAGGTCCTGGTTTCGATGGGGTCGATGTTTCTGGCTACGGGGGATATGAATTACGCAACGCATTGCCTGCTGCGGGCGTTGGATATAGATGATCACGCCGCGGATGCCTACTACTATCTCGGCGCGGTGAGCGCGGCCCAGGGTATGCTTGACGATGCCGCGCGCTTCTTCAGCCACTGCCTCGATATCAATAGCGAGCATGTTGGGGCTCTGAGAGATTCCGCTTCGGTGTACTTGAGCATGGGCCGTCTGGGCGAGGCAGCCGAGAGGATTGAGAAGGCGCTAGCCTTGTCCGGCAAAGACTCGCAGCTTAGAGCCATAAGCCGCGCGATCCGCCTGGCGGGCTTTCGGCGGCGAATAACGGATTTCGCCGGGCGCCTACGACCTCGATTCATAGATTCCGCCGCATCCGGCATTTCACATCTGTTCTCACGCATTCGCCGTCGTGCCTAAGCCGGCGGAGCTCTGCAATATTCAAAAGATCGGGGGGCACCCCCGCGATACTGCTCGGCCTGCGCTCCTGCAAGGAAAACAGCTTGCAAAAAAAAGGCGAATGTATTAGCCTGCTCTTGCCGGCCGAGTGGCGGAATGGCAGACGCTGGGGACTTAAAATCCCCTGCTCGCAAGGGCGTGTGGGTTCGAATCCCACCTCGGCCATTGCTCACAGCATAAGGTTTCTAAAAGCAAAGGACAGCAGAAGGCCATTGACGCAGAAGCAAGCCGACTAATTGACAGGCAGGATTTCAGAAACCTGGCGATTTTGACAACAGTTGCCTTAGTGATCGGCGCGTACTTAGTCGCCACAACTGTTATGATTGCCGAGGATGGGGTCTCCTATATTACGCGCGCTCAACAATGTGCAAAGGACCCGATTGCAGTCATTAAAAGCGGCTCCCCCGGCTACCCTATTCTCATTTTCATGGGGCACAAGTTAAATGGTCTGTTCAATAGCAGTTCTTCGGCACAGGCCTGGGCATACACGGCCCAGTGTGTCGCGCTATTTTGCAGAGTCCTTGCATTAGTGCCTCTGTACTACATTGGGAAACTCCTGGTCGGCGGCAGGAAGAGCTTCTGGGCGATTGTGATTCTGATTGCACTGCCGTATCCGGCGGCGTTCGGCAGCGACACGCTGAGAGACTGGCCGCATATCCTGTTCTTGTCTGCAAGTTTTCTATTCTTGATTTGGGGCGCTAGATTCGGGAAGTGGTGGATGTTTGCAGCAGCGGGTATGACGGCGGGACTTGGACATACAATGCGACCGGAATGTGCGCAGGTAGTAATATACGGAATCCTGTGGATGCTTGTCAGATTGTTTGTCCCTGGGGCGAGTACAAGGAGACTCCAGACTGCTCTTCTAACGTTGGTTCTTTTGGCCGGATTCGCAGTCCCGGCGGGATTCTATATGAAGGCCAAAGGAAGGATTATTCCGGAGAAGCTTGAACGTGTTATCAGCGCCGCCCCGGCGTGGGAATCCAGCGGCGCTAAAAACGGCGCCTTTGACGGCGCCGCAGCCGTGCAAACCGCAGGAGTGCCTGTCGATGTATTAAAAGCTCTTTGCCTGCTTGGTGCAAATATCGGTGATAATCTGATGTACTTTTTTGCAGTTCCGCTGGCAATCGGTCTTCACCGGCATTTCCGCAAACTGAGGAGGATTCTGCTTACTGAAAGGCTCTTCGTGTTTATCTTGGTTGTCTTATATGTCGTAATGATGACAATGCTTTGCAGTTATTACGGTTATATAAGTAGAAGACATTGTTTGCCTATGGTTGTTCTTACCATTTTTTATATACCCGTGGGTTTGCGGATAATTGCACGCCAGCTGTGTAGAATGAATTGCAAAAGTGCCTCGACTGCACACATACAAAGACAACGCTGGTTTTTGATGCTCCTGGCGGTCGGCCTGGCTATTTGCATAGCTAAATTTGCCAGGATTACGCCTCTGCGATCGGACAAGCAGTCGTATAGGGAGGTAGCCGAATGGCTCAGAAAAAACACCTCGCCCGAGGATATTATTGCCATTTCTCACTTAGCTCCTCGAATTGGTTTCTATGCCGAGCGAACGACCAGGCTAATACAGACAAACGCGAGTACGATATCAGCGGGCAAGGTAAGCTCAGGGAGTTGGTGCCACGTTGTGGGCACGTTTGACGGAGAAGATCAGAAGCTGTATATTAACGGCAAACCGGCCGCTTCAAAAAAATCCGGATTCAACGCTTTAAGCGCAGGCAACGACGATTTGGCCATTGGCAGACCATCCGCCGGCGCTAATTCATATTTTAAGGGAAGAATTGCCGAAGTAAGGCTATATAGTAAAGCGTTGTCGTCAGAAGAAGTCGAAAGTCTGTACAACCACAAGATACCTCAAGCGGAGAATAGCGAGATGATAGGGTATTGGCCTTTGGAAGGCGAGGGGCGTGCTGTGAATGGGCGGACTGGGGAAGGTATGACTTTCGACGGCATCAAGGACTATATCGACCTGTCAAGACTTGGGTCTGGTCTTGACGTTGCCGAGATAACCGTGTCCGGCTGGGTCAAGGCGGAATTGTCGGACCAGATGAATTGGTGGATTGGCAACGGAGCTCAGTTTCGGATGGGGATTCGCAACTCAAAGCTCTATTTCTGGATACGAGACAGGCTGCCAGGTCATATTATTCCTGCAGAAGCCGCATATGTGGTGGTGGAATTCACAGGCGCGGGGCCAACTGAGCCGAACATGGGCTTTAACAAGAAGGTGCAGGAAAGATACTCGGTGTGGGTAAATAAGCGAGAGAAGAAAACAATTGCTGTTTTTGAAGTGTTGTAGTCCTACCACAATGCCAAGTATGGCGACAGTATTTACTTTCACAGCGATACTGATCTTTGGGTCAATCTGTTTATTGCATCCGAGCTGGACTGGAAGGCCAAGGGCCTCAATCTGCGGCAGGAAACCACGTTCCCCGAAGCCGGAGCGAGCAAGCTCAAATTCAGCCTCAAGAAAGATCTGAAGCTGAATCTCAACGACCCATACATTGTAATGCGCCGCGCTTACATCCAATACAGGGATAAACAAGGGCAAAAATGATCACCCGCCCGCAAAACTAAAAAGGGCCGCGAGCAAGATACTCGCGGCCCTGACGCATCAAATCAGTCAAAGAAGCAACTTGTTGTCTCAGTTCTCGGTATGGCTTTATTTCACCGTCCTGAAGGTGAAACTCCCAACCGTGAAGTTGTTTTCAGGCCGCCAGATTTCAACAACATAAGTGGCAGGGTTTCTGTCCGTCTTGAAGTTGGTTATATATTTCTCTACTACGGTGTCGATTCGATAATCAGTCGCCTCAGCTCCAAACAAAGACCGCTGCAAAATAACGGATGGAGCTGAAGATTTGTATATTCTGATCTCCATATCCTCGTTATAAACAAACGGCATCGCCGCATCCACCGATTGAGCAACCCTTATCGAGAACTTCACCGGCATTGTGCGTCCAGCCTTACTGTTTGGCGTGGCCGGAAGTAACTCTATAACCGCCCAGTTTCGAATACTAAACGGCACTACTTCGCTCCAGCCCTCGTTCCCGTAGCTATCGACAGCCTTTGCCAGCACCACATAGTAACCATCCTCAAGTAGTGTCGTATCGAAGTTATATTCCCATTTAGCTGCAACCGGGTTGAAAGTGGCAACAAGGTCTTCCTGTCCAATTGGCACACCGTTTCCATCATTCGGCTCGCGGATATAGAGATAAACAGAATCAACGCCGTCTATGTCTGTAGCTGCCGCCGTCAACGTAATGCCGTCCTGAACCGCATCACCTGCTTCCGGCACAATAACATCGATTACTGAAGGCGTATCAAATTCATCGCTTGTAAGCACACCGTCCGAAACAATGGACTTCTCGAAATCCCCATCACCTTCCCGGTCGATAAACATAGTAACGCCCGCCAATCCTTCAGATAAGGCCTCCCAGTCGATTACATACTGGTGAACGGCCCCCGGAATCGACGGAATCTCATTGGCCTCGAAAACAATGTCGTTACCATCTTGGCCAACGCCGATCTCCAATCGATAAGTGCCTTTTTCGGCACCTACCACTTCGTAAACATAACTCCAAAGCCCCAATTTGGTCTGCGTCCAATCCTCCTCCTTGCAGCCCGAGAGGACCATATCCGCCCGGCCCTGAATCAAGACCCACAAAGAGGAAGTCCTCGTGCTCGAAATAGTAATTGTTGGAGTCCGGCAACCCAGGCAGTTGTGATGCTCCAGGGGGACGTAGTCTGTTGATGTTCGTATTGTAGCACCGCAGGGGGGGACTACAATCGCAACAGTAGTCATCCTTTTTCTTTGCTATATCGTGATTGCCCGGCACGCAATAGACCTTGATGCCCTTCTTAACGGCCTCGTCCACAGCTTCCCAGAATCGCGTATAATGGTTGTGGCAACCTGAATCTTCGTTGCACCCATAGTCCGCAATGTCCCCTGTCACCAAAATGAGCTCAGGTTGAGGCGAGAGTTTCATTATACTATAATCCATCAAGACGTTGTTTTTCGTGCGTCATTTTTATGCTGCCAATTCTGTAAGTCCTTTTATATCAACGGCTGAAGCAC
>JAFGTU010000479.1 GCA_016933985.1 Sedimentisphaerales bacterium
GTGCTTCAGCCGTTGATATAAAAGGACTTACAGAATTGGCAGCATAAAAATGACGCACGAAAAACAACGTCTTGATGGATTATAGTACGAAGGGATAAAGAGTACAAGAACACAAGCAGAAATGTGGTAAGGTGGGCAAGATAGGCAGGTTCGGCGGTTCGGGGCACTGGGAATGGATTAACCACGAATTGGTACGAATCAACACGAATTCTGAGATAGGTTGAGAATGGAGTATCATTGTTTAGCTCTCATTAGTTTGGTGCGTATTATATCCTATTAGATGTTTGATGTCAAGTGAATTATTCCCGCGAAGGCGCAAAGGCGCTAAGAAGATGGGCACAGAGGGGCAAAAGGACAAGGAAGAAATAGGGGATCGGGGGATCAGGCGGACAGGAGGGGAATATCAGGATATAGGGCGAAAAGAAGCCGGGGGTGGGGGCATTGAGGTATGATTATACCTTGAGAATAACTGCGTCTTATACACAATAGTTGGTTTACTTGGTTTAGTGATTACAACGCCCATAAAAAACGTGCATAAAAAACAAGAAGTCGATGGTTTGTAGTACAGAGAGTTAAGTATTTGTCACCACAGGAGTTGTGACATTCCGTCTTATTCTGCCGGCTCTTTTACAGAGCAAGACCGCCTCAAAAAAAACGAAAAAGTCCTAAAATAATCGCGGAATTGCCTTGACAAAAGGATTCCTTATCGCATAATTGTACAATCACCAGTTAATCCGGCAGGCTGAGCGAGATTCTGCACTTGCCTGAGCCTGGCGATTTGGAGCAGTGGTAATGGGTAATCTTTGCGGCGAATTTGGGTATTCCGGGCGGGGGGGGTAATTCAGACTGACTACCCACGCCTCCCCCAATTTCACACCAAGGCCATAATTCTTTTCATTCGGGAATGCCGCGTTTTTTCTGCACGTAGTCCTCCTAAAAGGGAAAGACGTTTCCGAATAAACTCAATTTCTTTGTGAAAGAACGCACACCTGCAAGGAGGTAAGAAAATGAAATCAAAAAAGAAGAGTGTCTTGTTAGATCTGGCAATTGTTGTCACTCTTGGCTCTATTGTCGGACTTTGTTCTTGGTCATCTGCATCAGGGGCTGAATGGCAGCAGATGTCCTCGCCGACTGACCACGCACTATTTGATGTGTGGGGATCCGCAGCGGATAACGTGTTTGCCATCAGCTACGCAGATGGAACGGGAAATGGGCCAGGCGGATTGGTCCTTCACTATGACGGCGCGAGTTGGAATGTCAATTCGGCACTTGATAAGTTCCTGACGGGGATTTGGGGTTCGAGCGCCACCGATATCTGGGCTGTTGGACACTATGGGGTTCTCCTACATTCCTCCGACGGTATTACGTGGGAGCAGAGACCCGAAATCTCCAGTGGAAATCATTTCTGGGACGTATGGGGAACCGCTCCAGATAATGTATGGGCGGTCGGCGAGAGTATCGCGTACACCGGTCCTGGGCAGAATCGTGGCATTATCTGGCATTGGGATGGCCTGCAGTGGTCCTTTGCAGGTGCCTATGCCGGTGACGGAGAGACACAATTCAACGGTGTGGGAGGGCGAGGAGCCAATGAAGTCTATACGGTTGGTTCCTCGGGGTATGGTTTTGTGTTTGACGGTACTTCTTGGAATCGGCTTGACAACTGGTACGAACAAGCGCTAGAGGTGTGGGGCACAGACACGGACTTGTTTGTCGCGAGTATGCGACGGTGGGGCCACTTCGATGGGAGCCAGTGGGAGTGGGGCCCCGATTATGGATTCGGAAACAATCTTACTGGCATATCCGGCACCAGTGCGCAGAATGTCTACATGGTCGGCGTGGGTGGCCGTATAATACATTTCGACGGCAGTGAATGGTCGGAGATGGACTCTGGGACTACTAATCTGTTGCATGGCGTTTGGGTAAGCGAGACGGGAACGGTGTTCGCGGTAGGCTTAAACGGCACAATTCTGCGGTTGGTTGAGTTGGTTGAGCCGCCGGTTTGCTGGGAGGAACGGGCGAAGCTGCTTGCTTCGGACGGAGACCCTGACGACAGGCTTGGAGTATCCGTTGGCATCAGCGGAGACACCATTATCGTTGGCGCATATCATGACGACCACAGTGGGCTGTCCGATTGCGGGGCAGCTTACCTGTTCGATCTTACTACTGGGCTGCAACTTTCCAAGCTGATGGCGTCCGACGCGAGTAGCGGTGATTACTTCGGCTACGGTGCTGTAATAAGTGAGAGTGTAGCGATAGTAGGTGCCTACGGTGACGATTCCCGTGCGGGATCAGCATACATGTTCGACGTGAGCGACCCTTACAACCCCGTTCAGATTCATAAGCTGATCGCTTCAGATCCTGCCGCCATTGACGACTTCGGAAGTTCTGGGATGGCGATCAGTGGGAGCATTGGCCTCATTGGGGCAAATGCCGACGATGATGGAGGACTCGATTCATCGGGGTCGGTATATGTTTTTGACCTTACGTCAGGCGTAGAAATCACCAAAATGACTGCTTCAGACGCCTCGGCCTATGCGTCATTCGGTTTCTCTTGCGCGATGAGCGGAACTACCGCTATCATTGGTGCTGTGGGTAACACGGCATCCGATACCGGCGCAGCTTACTTGTTCGATATGGGCGACCCGTACCACCCTGCCGAGGTCGCTAAGATTGCCAATCCGGATGCCCAGGGGGGCAGTCAGTTTGGTCATTCTGTTTCGGTATTTGGGAACGCGGCAGTAGTTGGAGCAAATTATCATGACGAGGGTGGTCTTGTGGATTCTGGTGCAGCGTACCTGTTCGACATAACGGACATTTATAATCCAGTGCTGGTCTGCAAATTGACACCAGCCGAGCCGGAGGCTGATAGCGGCTTTGGCTACGGACTTGCGATGAATGCCGATACTGTCGCGGTCAGTGCAGTCGTGGGCGACAGTCCCGGTCTTGTGAATTGCGGGGTGGTCTATTTGTTTGACGCGACAACAGGCGAACAGATAGGCCGGTTGACTGCCTCGGATGGTGCGGACTATGACCAGTTCGGATATTCAGTAGCCATTAGCGAAAACACTATTATTGTCGGCGCGAATCAAGACGACGCTCCAGCAAGCGATTCCGGCTCAGCCTATGTCTTCGAGAATACGTGTAATGAACAGCGGGTTGTTGTTGATGCCGGGGAGAACATCCAGATACTCAGTGAGGAGCAGGCTTTGACGGTTATTTGTGGGACGGCGAGCGATCCTGATGGAGATTCGCTGGAGCATCGGTGGGTTGAGGGAGAGGTCGTGCTGCTGGACTGGACGGCAGTTCCTGAGACGGGGCTGTGCTGTCTGGATTTAGCGACACTGGCAGAGCTGTCGGTTGGGGATCATCTTTTGACACTCGAGGTTCGCGAGGGCGGCGAGGGCGGGTTGACCGCATCGGACGATATGGTTCTTACCGTCAACAACTCTCCGCCTGAGGCCCAGCCGGGGCCTGCAAAGCAAACGGTGCAGGTTGGGGTTGATCCGATAGTCGTTATAGCCGACGTGGCCGATTTTGACGGAGATATACTCGACTATGTATGGCTCAAGAACGGCGAGATTCTCGGTTCGGGGATAATAGCAACCACCCCGGGTGGAGACCCTGTTGCAATTCCCGATCTTGTCATACCGCCGGGCGATGCTCGTTTTCCGGTTCAAGAAGAGCCGCATGTAATTGTTCTTGAGGTAAGCGACGGAGTGAATGCCCCGGTGAGTCCGAGCGTACTTGTGACGGTGATAGACACGCAGGCGCCGACGCTCAGTCCCCTTCCGAGCGCTACGATACTTTGGCCTCCAAATCATGAGTTGCAGCCGGTGACGATAGCGGCGAACGCCTTCGATAACGGGGGCGGGGCTATCACGCTTGCGGTGACGGTCGTGAGCAGCGAACCGCCGGATACGGATGGCGACGGCAATACGATTCCCGATTACTACATCGATTCAATTGACGATGCGACGGGGATTATCGAGCTTCGTCTGCGTTCGGAGCGGTCGGGTACCGGCGACGGCAGGACATATACAATCACGATTACGGCGACCGACGAGAGTGGGAATTTCTCCGAAGCCGTTGTGTCGATACGTGCGCCGCACGATAAGCGCAAGAAGTAAGGTTTCGGCTGCTTATTCAGGATCAGAACAGGGCCGCGGCGATGTCGCTACGGCCCTTTCTATTTTTGTGCGCTGGGGACTATTCTTGTATTTGCTTTTCTCTGTATTGGATGTAAGCTCGGCGCATTGCAATGTATGGGTCGTAGGCGGCTTTCTTGAATGATTCGTATTCTCCGAGGCGGAAGGTGTAATCGTTGGCGTGGTCGAAGGCGGTGATGGCGATTGATGCCTCGGTGGGGTCGATGTAGCGAACGGGGTTTAGATACTGGCCGCCCACGAGGCCGACGGTGTCGCGGACGTTGGATGGGCCGAAGAAGGGCAGGACGATATAGACGCCCGTGCCGGCGCCCCACTTGCCCAGGGTCTGGCCGAGGTCCTCATCGGTCATTTCGAGTCCCAGTTTGTCCCTGGCCGGGTCGCCGAAGCCGAGGACGCCGAA
>JAFGTU010000480.1 GCA_016933985.1 Sedimentisphaerales bacterium
CCAGGTCATCTGCAGGCCCGCGGCGGTGATTCCTTTTGCGATTTTCTTCCAGTGGCCCTCGGGATCGACGTCGCTGAGCAGGTGCAGGGCGGAGCAATATACCAGCCCGCACCACTGGACGGGCCGGCCGAACCATACGGGCGCCTGCCAGTTGGTCGCGCCCATAACAGCAATGGTCGAGTAGTTGCCGACTCTACCGGGCGTGGGCGGGTACAGATACACAAACGGCACGCCCGTCCACGCCCAATAGCGTGCCTGCTCCAGATACTCCTCATTATCCGAGATGATGTACGCGAGGGTATATGCCTTGACCATGTGGGCCGAGGCCAGGATGTCGGGGGTGTGGAGGGAGACTTCCCAGGTCTGCGCGCCGCGAGGGACGGTATTGGCGTACAGGGCGGTCTGCTTGTCGAGCAGTTTGAGGGCCCTGGCGATTAGCTCCTTATCCGGGCACAGTACCGCGGCTTCAAGGATATCGGCTACGACTTGCCCGGCCAGGCCGTTGGCGTGTTTTGCGAAGTGCGTCTTGGAGTAATCGGTATTGCCCGGCTGGTAGTGCAAGACGCCGTTTTCATCAAAGCGCTGCAACTGGCCGAAGGCGCCGGCGCGTCTTTGCCGGACGAAATCAGCCAGCCGTCCGAATACGAAAGGCGCTGCCGGCTGATGAGCGTGGCCGACGGCGCTTGAGAACGGCTGGTTTGCCGGTATCCTGGCGAGGGCCGTTTCTTTTAGAACTCTAAGCCTCTCGCGCAGATTCTTATCCTCGACAAAGCCGCCGAGCCAGTCGATATACATTGCCGCATCGGCTGCGGGCTGCGGGCCGAAGCTGGTGCCCCAGACGGCGTGGCGGAAGAGACCATCTTGATTTATCTGGGAATCGAGCCACCCGTGAGCAAGCAGATTGACCGCCGCCGCAAGGCCTCCTTCGTATGCCGGCACATCGGGCAGGCCCTTGAGGGCGACATATTGCTTGACTGCGGGAATGATTGCCTTGCCCTCGCCGCCGATTATCGTTGCCGAGACATTCAGAACCTTATTGGCTTCGAGCTTGAACGGGGTATGGGCGCAGAAGGCGTTCTCGAAGCGGAGGTTCCCTACAGCCGGTGCCGAGAGGGCCATGAGGTGCGCGCCGGAATTGTACGCCCTGTCCGGCGAATCGAACGTCGCCGCGGTTACTTCGGAAGGCTCCCAGATAAGGCCGATGTAGTTACCGCCATGGGAAACCGCCATTAGGGGGAAGGTAATCTTGACCGAGTCCGGCACACGGCGGACGTTGTGCGGCTCGGCGATATCGGCCGTGCTGCTGCTCGGCTCATCGCAAAGATACTCCAGCCCCGCCAAAAGGCCCTGCTGCTTGGCTTGGCCAAAGGCGCCCAGTCCCGGGAACAGCGTCAACCATGGAATATAGAGAACGTTACTATCCTTATCGACGTTCGCTTGGACCTCGACTAAAAGCGCGCCATCCGGTCCGGCTGTTATGGTTCGCTGAATCTGCCAGGTTGCACCCGAATTGTCGGTGATGGTTGCGACAGTCCTCTGGCCGCCTCCGGGTGTTTGGAAAGACGTTCGCGCGTCCGCGAGCTTGAGCCATTGGGGCTTATCGTCTATGAGCAGGCCCAGCATATCGGCCTGGGAGCCCGCAGCCATTTGGACGCCGTTGACTTTGATGGCGAAGTTCCCCCATTTTTGCCCGTAGTGCTCGAGAACGAGCCCGCCGGACTTGACAGAGTGGAACGTAGCCTTTCTGTCCGGCAATTTTGGCATTTCGAGCGCCGGCACGAACACCTCGCCGATGGCTTCGACCTTGATGTAGCGAATAGTCAAGCCCCCGGCGTCACTGCAGGGATCGAGGCGAAAGCGCGTCAGGCCGGTGAGCCTGTCGTGAATTACCAGTGGGTAGTCGTGCCACTGCCCGTCGGTATAGACCGTGAACCGAACGGATTTCTCGGCGGTAAAAGTACTGCCGTAGAAGACCTCACCGGCGCCGTCGGCGGTCGATTTCATTCGGATCGTGATTCTTGCGGCCTCTGCTCCGGGCAGGTCGATTGCCGGGCCTTCAATCCAGGGGTCGTCGCCTGTCGAAACAACGAGCAGGCCCTCGGCGGATGATTTCAGGGCCAGGATTCTGGGGTTGGGCGTCCAGCCGAGCGTGCCTTTGGTGAAATCCCATTCGGTTACAACTTTGGCGTCAGCTACGGGGATAAACAGAGCAACTGCAAGCACAATGACCGAACTGCGTAAAATCTTGGAGCGGTTAAAACTGAGCATAGAAACCTCCTGAGTGCGTGTGCGAGAAGGCGTTTTGGCGTGGCATGGGCATCTTGCCCATGCGTCACAGGGCCATCCTGGCCCTGCAAGCAGTCCTTTTCCTACAACAAACGGCCTGCTTCGTGAAACACACGGCCAAGATGGCCGTGCCACTTCTCGTACACGCTGTAAGACTTTTTCAATAGAGTCTAAGCATAAGCGTCGGTCGCGTCAACCCTCGGCTCGACGTGACGTTGCGGCTGGTTTGTTGGTCAGGGCGAAGATGCAGGCGGTTGCCATCAGGGCGGTTGTTCCGGCGGCGCCGATTATTATGGGGTCAAGGTGACATTCGGCCCATCGCCAGGAGGCCGGCAGGTCTCGTGAGAAAGTTGCCCAGGCGATGACAAGGATGCTCACGCCGATGGATACCAGCCCCTGCCATAGGCGCACCCGGACTTTGAGCAGCGAGAGAATGAACAGGCCCAACATTCCGCCGCCGAAGATTCCGGATATTTGCCACCAGACGTCCAGCGCGCTGCTTGCGCGAATCATCCATATCGCAAAGCCTGTCCCGACGGCCCCCCAGGCAACCGTCGCCGCCCGGAGAAACAGCAGACTGGCCCGCTCGCTGATGTTCGGATTCCAGTATCGTTTATAGAAGTCGAGCAGGAGGACGGTGGCCGAGCAGTTGAGGGCCGAATCCACCGTGCTCATTGCCGCGGCCACAATCGCCGCGATGATAAGACCCTTCAGCGCGATCGGGACCTGGGTAGCGATGAAGTAGGGAAAGACATCATCGCCTTTTGTCACTTTCGCAACTGCAAGCTCGTCGCCGGCGGAATAGAAGGCAAAAAGGGCCGTGCCGATGTAGAGAAACAGGGCCGTGAGCGGAATGTATATCAGCATTGCAATCCAAATCGAGCGTTTGGCCTGACGCTCGTCCGGGACGGAACAATACTTCTGTACGAAGTTCTGGTCTGCCAGGAGATTTCGCAGGTTCTCGGTGACGCCGAAGATGATCATTACCCAGATTGTCCGGTTCGCCATCGCCGACTGCGAGCTGAGCGAGAGCTTCCAACTGCCGAAGCTGAACTTCCCCTGCTCGACGGCGGCATTGACCAGGGGCTCCTGGCCGGAAAATATCCGCTGCGACAGAAAGACCACGCAGAACAGCACTCCCGCGATCATAATCGCCGACTGGACGACGTCCGTCCATATCACCGCCTCCATTCCGCCGAGGAGGGTATAAACGATTGTCACCAGCCCGATGATTACAATCAGAACGACGATGTTGTAGTCAACAAATCTGCTCAGCAGCAGGCTGACAAGATACAGAATCACCGCAATCCTCCCGACCATGTAGAGCAGAAACGACAGGGCCGCATATATTCGTCCCCAGGAGCCGAGCCTTTCTTCGAGGAATGAATACACGCTTATCAGGCGTTGCTTGCGGTAGTACGGCACGGCGAACCTGCAGGCCAGATACGCCACGGGGATGATGCACAATGAGAAAATGATCGGGTGCCAGTTGCTGTCGAAGGCTTTTCCCGGGGTGGCTATGTACGAGATGCTGCTCGTATAGGCGCTCATCACGGCCAGTCCCGCGGCCCAGGCCGGGATTGAGCGGTCGGCGACCATGAACTGCTCGGCCGTACGTGACTTTTTGGCATAGTATATGCCCATCCCAATCATGACGCATCCGTACAGGATTAGGATGGCAATATCGACGGAATGGAGGTTTTCATGTATCATCGGTCGGCGTATCGAGAAATCAAGTTTCCATTTGAACGAGTACTATAACCTATTCGGTCTGCTCGCTCAATGAAATTGCCTGCCGGTGTCACAAGCCGTGCAATTGGAGCGGTGCTGTTGTATAATTCGTGCGATGAGCCTGGAAAGCGACATAAAGCAGAAAGCGTTGGAATTAGGCTTCGACGCGGTCGGCATCACCGACGCGGCGCCGATTGATGCAAACCACGTTGAACGCCTATCGGCGTGGCTCGCTTGCGGCTTTGCCGGGCAGATGCAATATATGCAGCGAAACTTCGAGAAAAGGATCAATCCCTCGCAGCTTCTGCAAGGCGCTCGGACTGTTATCGTCGTCGCCCTCAATTACAAGCCTCCACAGGACAGAACCAGGGCCGTCGACGCCGCGGGGTCGAGCGGACGAGTTGCCCGCTATGCCCTATATGAGGATTATCATCCGTTCATGAGGAAACGAATGCGCAAGCTGGCCGAGTTCATCAGGTCCGCGGCTGACAAGAATACGGGGTTGAAAATCTGCGTGGACTCGGCGCCGTTAGCGGAGAGGGCGTTGGCTGTGCGTGCGGGCCTGGGCTTTATCGGAAAAAACCATACTCTGATCAGTCCTGTGTTCGGCCCGGAGGTATTCCTGGGCGAGATTGTGACAACCGTAAAGCTGAAA
>JAFGTU010000481.1 GCA_016933985.1 Sedimentisphaerales bacterium
ATGACCTTCGGATTGAGCGATAACCTTCGCCGGATTGTCGAGGATGAGATCAGGAACCGCCATCCGGATTGGGGCGACGGTCTGTTTCGGAAAGCTTATGGAAAAGGGGGCGCAGGTTGATCAGCAAGGGCTTGAAGGACCGAGTTTCGGGTAGGCTCATTGTGCTTGACGGGCCGGACGGGTGCGGCAAGACGACGCAGGCCAGGCTCTTGACGCAATGGCTGCAGGGACAAGGTGTGCCGACGAGCAGCTTCCGCGACCCGGGCAATACGACGATCGGCGAGCGGATAAGAGATATTCTTTTAAGCCCTGAGCACCTGGCGATGACGGTAAGGACGGAGATTCTGCTGTACCTGGCCGCGAGGGCGCAGCTCTGGCAGGAGCGAATAGTCCCGGCCCTGCGTGAGAAGGAATGCGTTGTGCTGGACCGCTGGGTATCGAGCACGTTCGCGTATCAAGGGCATGCCGGCGGTTTCGGAATGAGCAATGCCATAAAGCTTGCAACGGATTCTCTGGCGCGAGTCTGGGCCGATTTGACCATAGTGCTCGACGTTGACCTGGAGACGTGCGCAAGCCGCCTGCCGGGCAAACGCGACAGGATGGAGGCCAAACCCAAGGAATATCACGAAAAAGTCCGTGAGGGTTTTCTGCAACTGGCCCGCGAGCACGATGGCTTTCTGGTCGTCGATGCGAGCGGGCAGATCGAAGCCGTGCACGGCAGGGTAGTCAAAGAAGTTGAGGCATTCTTTTCATCCGGAGATTCGAGGGGCTGATGTCATTGAAGGACGTTTTCTGCCAGGACAAGGCGGTTTCGCTTTTGCAGAGGGTTTTTTGTGCGGGGCGGATTCCTCACGCCTATATCTTCGCCGGTCCCGACGGCGTCGGCAAGTTCAAGACCGCGCTGGAGTGGGCCAGGCTGCTGCTTTGCAAAGACCCCCTTGTGAAAAACGGCGTTGAAACAGCCGATAGCTGCGGGACTTGCCAATCCTGCCGGGCCGTCGAAGGCAACTGCCATCCGGACTTCAACGTCATTCATAAGGAGCTGGTCGAATTCACAAAAGACGGCAAAGACAAAAAAACGCCGGTGGACCTGCCGATCGCGGTTATCCGCGAGTTTCTTGTTGACAAGGTATGCACAAGACCGACGCTGTCGCAGCGGAAGGTCTATATTGTCAGCGAGGCCGAGAAGCTCAACACCGCCTCGCAGAATAGTCTCTTGAAGGTGCTGGAGGAGCCGCCGGGTTATTGCTGCATCATATTGCTTTGCACTCGTCTGGACAGACTGCTGCCGACGACTCGATCTCGCTGCCAGATCGTTCGGTTCGGCCCCGTTGACGAGGAAAAAATCTTCGAGAGGCTCTCGCAAACGGGGCTGGGCCGAGATCAGGCGGTTTATTTCTCGCGCTTGTCGCAGGGCAGCATTGGTCTGGCCTGCCGTTGGGCGCAGCTTGAGCAGACGGACGCAGGGCTATATGCCCTCAAAACCAATCTTCTCGATTCCGTGGCGAAGCTGAAATTTGAGAATGTTCCGGATGTTGCCGCCGATCTTCTGGATAAGAGCAAGGCGATAGCGAAGGCCTGGAGCGAGCTCGAGAACGATACGAGTAAAAAGGACATCGACAGAATGGCATCCAAGAGCCTCGTCGGAATGGTCATCGCGGCTTTGCATGATGCCATGAAGCTAAATGTTAAACCTGAAGACGAAGCCGTCAATTTCGACCAGAAAAAACGCATAGAAGAGCTGGCGGGGCGGTTTACAGCTCAAGAGCTGGCGGAAAAGATCTCCGGGTGCTACGAAATACTCCGATGGATTGAGGCCGGGGTGAATGAAAAGCTTGTTTTTGAGCAGTTGTTGTTTAACCTGGCCGAGTCTGATAGAATGACCGTCTAAGCAATACTGTCCAATAATAATTGCGAGCCGAGAAAGCGCAAATGGCAAAAAACTCAGATAGCAGGCCTAAACAGGTCAGAAACAAGAAGTATATGCTGGTCCGCTATGGCCGGATGAATTTGCTCGGATTCTTCGAGCACAACGAGAGCAACATACACAAGGTGGCTACTGGCGTGGTCGTCAAGACGGACAAGGGCCTGGAGCTGGGTAGTCTCATCGGACCTTTGAATTCTTATCGAGGCGGTCAGTTCAGATTAAGCGAGAAGGACGTAGAAGAGTACTTCGGCGAAAGCCAAATCGATCTTCCTCCCGGCAAGGGCGGCAGGTTCGTCCGGTACGCGACACACGCCGATACAAGCGAGCAGGAACACCTGCAGATAATCGCCAGAGATGAGGTCGAGTGCTGCAGGCGCTTTGTGAAGGAATTGAATCTACCGATGAAGATAGTCGATGCCGAGCACATACTCGGCGGCGAACGGGTCGTCTTCTATTTCATGTCGGACAGCAGGGTCGATTTTCGCGACCTGGTGAAGCGCCTTGCACACGAATACCAGACGCGCATCGAAATGCGCCAGATCGGCTCGCGCGACGAAGCCAAGCTTCTCGGCGACATAGAAAGCTGCGGCCAGGAATGTTGCTGCAAGCGATTCTTGAGGATTCTCCAGCCGGTCAATATGCGGATGGCGAAAATGCAAAAGGCCACGCTCGATCCGACGAAAATATCCGGGTACTGCGGACGTTTGAAGTGCTGCCTGCGCTATGAGGACGACACCTATACGGAGCTCAAGAAACGACTTCCCAAGAGGAACACGTGGGTAGCGACGAAGGACGGCCAAGGCCGAGTCGTCGATACTCAGATTTTGACGCAGTTGGTTGTCGTCGAATACGACGGCGGCGCCAGAACCGCCTGGCCCGTGGAGGAAATCAAGGTAGTAGCTCAAAACCGCCCACCCGCCGATAAGAACCAAGCCGGTGCGGACAAGGAGAACGATTCGGGCCGGGATAAGAGAAATGCAACACAGCAAAGCCGCGGCAAAGGCAGACGCAGCAACAAGAGGTCCGACAGGCAGAGACGATCTGCTGATAACAGTGAACAGGGCGACGGGCAAGAGAACAAACCGGATGCCGCAGAAAGGCAAACAGAGGACGCCGCCGAGACCGTCAACCCGGAAGACCCCGCAGAAGACAATCAGTAATCATCAGGGAGAACAGATGCCTCGCAAAATCGTTGTTACCTCCGCCCTGCCTTATGCAAACGGGCCTATACACATCGGTCATCTCGTCGAGTACCTGCAGACCGATATATGGGTGCGTTTTCAGAAGATGTGCGGCAATCAGTGCCTCTACTTCTGCGCCGACGACACTCACGGCACGCCGGTTATGCTAAGCGCTCGCAAAGCCGGGATTGACCCGGAGCAGTTGATCGGACGGATGCACGCCGAGCACAAGGCCGACTTCGATACTTTCGGCGTCCAATTCGACAATTACTATTCGACGCACTCGCCCGAAAACAAATATTTCAGCGAGCTTATCTTCACTCGACTGAACGAGGCCGGCTCGATTGTGACGCGCAACATCGAGCAGACGTACTGCGAAAATTGTACGATGGCGCTGCCGGACAGGTATGTGCGCGGAACCTGCCCGAGGTGCAAGGCAGAGGACCAGTACGGAGACTCGTGCGAGGTATGCAGCGCCACTTATCAGCCTACCGAGCTTATCAATCCCTATTGCGCAACCTGCGGCGCAACGCCCACTTCGCAGACGTCGAAGCATTATTTTTTCAAGCTGGCGGATTATGAAGACAGGCTCAGAAAGCTCATCGCCGAGGGCTATGCGCAGCAATCGGTTGCCAACAAGCTCGATGAATGGTTCACCGCGGGCCTGAAGGATTGGGATATATCGCGGGATGGACCTTACTTCGGATTTAAGATACCCGGCGAAGAAAACAAGTTCTTCTACGTCTGGCTCGATGCCCCTATCGGGTATATGGCCTCGGCGAAAAACTACTGCGATAGAAACGGGCTCGATTTCGACGAGCTTTGGAACGGCGCCGATTACGAGCTGTACCACTTCCTCGGCAAAGATATTATGTACTTCCACTCGCTGTTCTTCCCTGCAATGCTGATGGGTTCGGGATTTCGCCCCGCCAGAAAACTCTTCGTCCACGGCTTCCTTACAGTCAACGGAGAGAAGATGAGCAAATCCCGCGGCACGTTTATCAAGGCGAGCACCTACGCCAAACATCTTAATCCCGAGTGCCTGCGATATTACTACGCCGCCAAGCTGACCGACGGAATCGGCGATATAGACCTGGGCCTCGACGACTTCGTGGGCAGGACGAACTCCGACCTGGTCGGCAACTATGCAAACCTTGCATCGCGCAGCGGCCCCATGCTGACAAAGAAGCTCAACGGAAGGATCGGGCGATTGGATAGCCGGGGCGCCGAGCTTGTTAAGAAGCTGGCGGCCGCCAGGAACCAGATTATGCGAGACTACGAGGACCTCAAGTACGCCTCCGCTGTCCGCACGATCAGCACGCTCGCCGACGAGGCAAATCGCTACGTAGAGAAGAACCAGCCGTGGGCGACTATAGAGGCCGAGCCGGAGAAGACGCGGACCGTTTTAACCGCGGTTATTAACGCCGTCCGGATATTGACTATTTACCTCAAGCCCATCCTCCCCGTGTACGCCGGGAAGGTCGAGCAATTCCTCAATGTGGGCGAATTGAGCTTCGCCGATACCGAGACCGTGCTTGAGGATCACGAGATAAACAAGTTCGAACGTTTATTCGAGAGAATTGACAGAAAACAGGTGGATACGATGATAGAAGAAAGTAAGGATAGCGGCGTGCCGCAGGCTGCCCAGGCTGCCCAGGAGCAGACAAGTTTGCCCCCAGCGGGCTCGCCTTTCAAGCCGGAGTGCACTATAGATGATTTTGCCAAGATAGATTTGCGAATCGCAAAGGTCATCAAGGCCGAGCCGGTGGAAGGCGCCGATAAGCTGCTCTCGCTCCAGTTGGACGTCGGCGGCGTGAGCAGAACGGTCTTGGCGGGCATAGCAAAGGCTTATACGCCCGACCAGCTTACGGGCAAGACGGTTATCTTCTTTGCGAACCTCAAGCCCAGAAAGATGAAATTCGGCACGTCGGAAGGTATGATCTTGGCGGCCGGACCCGGCGGAAAAGAAATCTCCATGCTAACCGCCGACCAAGGCGCCCAACCGGGACAGCAGGTTAGTTAGGCAATTCAAAGATCAAATATCAGAATTCAAAACTGTTGATTCGCCTTTGGCGAGGCTTTTTGAAAAGGATTCCTCCACGTCGCCATGACATGGTGGCGGCTTTGGTCGGAATGACAATGCGTTGTGTGTGATGGTGGTTTGACTAATGCAGAAGAAGAATCTTGAGACTATTGCCAGAGAAGACGGGCGGTTCAGCCCTGCGGCTATTCGGTTTGTCTATGAAGGGCTCGGGTTCACGGCCAAGAAGGTGGCGGATGAGCCGCGGCACGTGACCGGCCAGATGCTTTGCGAAGGGATGAAGAAACTGGCCGTCGAAAAATGGGGCAGGCTCGCACTGCTCGTCCTGAAGACATGGGGCATTGAGGCGACCCGCGACTTCGGGGAAATCGTCTATCTCATGATAAGGCACAAATGGATGAGCGCCCAGCCCACAGATTCAATCGAAGACTTCGACGACGTTTACGACTTCCAAACCGTGTTCAAAGAGCAATTCGAGTTCTAAATTCTCATTACCCGCCCGCAAGAAGATGTTCCGCTGGGGCCATGGCGTTCACTACCGTTGGGGGCACACTGTGATCTCCACTGGCAGGGAGGTCGTCGTTACTCCATCATTGCCTGTCGCGTTCACGGTGAAGCTCCGCGTCCTGACTTGTGGCACGTGAGGTAATCTCTTTCTGACAATCTTTCTCATTTCTACTCCCATCTCAACTCGTCAAACCGCTCAGTCTCCACGAATTCCACGTGCCCGGCAACAAACAGGATATTGCATCCTTCTCCTTGGTGATTCTCCGGAGCCAACAGTTCCGGCCCGCCAAACTGGTTCCAGCCTGCCGTGGTCTCAAACAGAAGCACCATATCAGGGTGCGCCGAGGAATCACTGGCATTGGGGTTAATCGCGTAATGACTCGGCCCTCCTTCCGCTGAGGAGCAGACAAACATCTCTTCAGTCACACGGTCGGATTCGCGTTGCAGGAGCAAATCACACCATTGATCTGCCGTCGGAAATTCATCGTCATAATCCATGGCATAGATTAGCAGCGCTCTTCCAAGTGCCCTTAGGTTATTCGCGCACGCTAATCGGTTATCTATTTCGCGAGCGCGCAGCGATGGCTGTAGCCAGTAATCGGCGAAAATCGAGAAGTCTATCATATTCACTATGCCGTCGTGGTTGATATCGCCCCTAAGCGCCCATTCGCTCATACTCGCATAGGACGTCCCGCCGTAGGCGCCCATGTTGACAAGGTCGCCGTTGGGTATAGGCTCTGCGGACGGG
This sequence comes from Sedimentisphaerales bacterium, assembly GCA_016933985.1. GTDB lineage: Bacteria > Planctomycetota > Phycisphaerae > Sedimentisphaerales > Anaerobacaceae > JAFGCD01. The sequence goes on from JAFGTU010000481.1 coordinate 6,405, forward strand.
TCATCGTATGGGTCGCCGGCGTCAATGCAGGGGCTTGTTACCTTGTCGAGCACCCATACATCATGCTCCGGCCAATACCGCCCCCGCTCGGAGCGCAGATGGTAGTCGCCGCTGTTGGGATCGACAAAGCAAGGGTCGGCATCGATATTGCCCTCGCCCGGCCAGCCATCTTGCACGTCGCTGTACGTAATACTGATCTCTGAGCCGTCTCCATTGAATATTTCATCGCCGCCATCCCAGAGGATGCAGTTGCTCAATTCTGCATTACTCGGAAACTGGTGCGGCGGCTCTTCTGAATCAAACGACACTGCTCTTCCTTTCGTCGCCGAATTGCCCGCGAACGTGCAGTTGACCATCTGTGCCCGACTATCAAAGTGATTGGCCATACCCCCGCCCTCTTCGGCCGAGTTGCCGTTGAATATACAGTTGGTAAGTATCGAAGAGCTGGCGTAGCTGTACATCCCCCCGCCCCAATCCGCTTTGTTGCCGATGAATGCGCAGCCAATAAATACAGGGTAAGCAGCATTGTCAAAATGGTCGGCGGCGACCGCGCCCCCCGCAAGCGCCGAGTTGGCTCGAAAAGTACAATCCACCAGCACCGGCTCGGCATCAGCGATAAATATGCCTCCTCCCTCGCGGTCTGTAGTGTTGTTACTGATTGTGCACCTCTCGAAGCGCCCATCGCCTCCCCACATGCTAATTCCCCCGCCCCGGTCTTCCGCATAGTTCCCGCTGACGATACAATCTTTTACCAGCGAGGAGTAACTTGTCATTGCTCCGCCGTCCCAGGCGGCGTTGCCGGTGATAAGACAGCCAGCCAGCACACAACTGCGCCCCCCAACGCCGCCTCCGGACTCCGCCGTATTCCCGACTATCCTGCAATTCGCCACTGTCGGATTCCCCCAGCCATCCATGTATATCCCGCCCCCGGCCGGAGGAGAAGACCAACTCGGCTCCCCATTAGCGTTGCCGCCCGTAACAGTAAAACCGTCAAGACCCGTATTCTCCTTGAAATCGAAATCGGGGGGGCCAACACCTTCCCATAGGACCACATGGTAGCTGTTCTCGGCTCGCGTGGGTTCGGCAAGTAAGCCGCAAGGATCCGTAACCACAGCGTCATCACCGCTGAGGTCTCCGCTCAGGATAGTTTCGTAGTTGACGATATCCCGCGCGTTGGGGTCCGGTTCGCCCAGGCCCGCATAGCCGCCTCTAATAGCCACACCGTTGACCAGCTCGAATGATGCCTCTCTGTCGCCTGTGCCGTCCGGGTGCAGCGCATCTTCATCAGGTCTGTAGATGCCCTGCGCGACCAGAATCTCACCCAGCTCGGTCGTAGAGTTCGCGTCCGCCAAAGCATCCTGGAGGTAGTTGTAGGCATCCGCCCAGCTTGTGCCGTTGCCCGCCCCCGCAGCGTCCGTGTCCACATAAATGACCTTGCCCAGACAGGGCGACCCAACGCCCAGACACAAACATAACACCACTACTTGAATTTCCCACTTCTTCGTTGGCATCTTCTGATTCCTCTCAAGAAGGTTCATGAATTGTAGTCCTCGCACCAGTGCAGGGCCATTATGCACAGATCACTGAAATTCACCTGGCAGTCGCCATTGATGTCGCCTGCGACGATGGTCTCGCAGGGCGGCTCGTTGAAGTATGACTTGCTGGCTTCTACTGTCCCGCCGTAGGCGCCAATATTGATAATCCCGCCATTTGGAAATGGCTCGTAACTAATCGGGCTCATCGGATCACCGGCATCAATACAAGGACTCGTCACCTCGTCCATCGTCCATCCTCCCTCGCTCGCGTCCCACCTTCCCGCCTGGGACTTAAGGTGGTAATCCCCATCGATCCAGAAATCATCATTGGCATCTCCATGCGTGCCATTTGGATCCCAATAACCTGGGTCGGCAAAGCAGGGATCGGCATCGATATTGCTCTCGCCCGGCCAGCCGCCTTGAACATTGCTGAATGTTGCTACTATTGACGAGCCGTCATTGTTCCATATTGCGTTGATGCCTTCCCAAAAGATGCAATTGGTTATATTAACATCGCTCGGATACTGGTCATAGTATGAATGACAAGCCAGTGCAACCCCATTGGGTGCATAGTTTCCAGAAAACGTGCAGTTGGTTAGGCTCGAACTGCTGTAGTATCTGTTGTAAATGCCGCCCCCGTAGAGAGCCTTATTTCCGCTGAACATGCTGTTGTCCAGGGTCATGTGGCTGGCAAAACAGTTGTGGACTCCGCCGCCGGAGTAGTACGCAGAATTGGCCGTGAATGTGCAATCGTGAATAATCGGACTGCTATCATCACTGTGAATCGCACCGCCCTGGCTCGCTGAATTCGCTCGGAAAGTACAGTTCCTGATCGTCGAGCCGCCATTGACGCTGTAAATCGCGCCACCGTATTGGGGGGCCCAATTCCCGATGAACTCGCATGTATCCACTATCAGGCGGCACGAATCATCTACGATTGCGCCACCCGCGAAGCCTGAGCCATTCTCAAGGAACATGCACCCAAGAAGAATAGAGCCACACCAACGGTTGAACAAAGCTCCACCACCGAGACCTCCGTCACCACTATCTGCATACGCATAATTATTGGCGAAGATACAGTCGGTGAAGAGCGCCGCGCTGTCGTCATTGTACACCGCGCCTCCATCCAAGTAGGTATCGTTATCTGAGAATACGCAATGGGAAAATGTCGGACATCCTTCGCAATTTCGGACGGCACTGCCCGAATTCTTCATAAATACGCATCGCGTCACTGTAGGATCGCTGTATTCATTGTACATCGCGATCTCGCGATTTTCAGCGAATGTGCAACTTGTTATCGTCGGATGGGCCTCGTTGTTCCACAGCCCATGTTCTCCTGCCGTGATAGTCAAGCCGTCCAAACCAGCGGTCTGATCGACGTGTTCACCCGTCAAGACGTATAAACTATTCGTGCCATCCTCGTCAAGCTGACCGCTCAATATAGTCTGATATAGCTCGATATCCCTTGTATCGGGGTCCAGCTCGCCCGCTCCGGCGTAGCCGCCTTTGAGGGTCACGCCATTGATAAGCTCAAATGACGCCTCTCTATCACCCGTGCCCTCCTGGTGGAACGTATCCTCATCCGGTCTGTAAATACCCTGGGCCACACGGATTTCAACAGGCTTTGGGGCAATATTGGCATCGGCCAGTGCATCCTGAAGAAAGTTGTAAGCATCCCCCCAGGATCTACCGTCATTCGCACCGGCAGCGTCGGCATCCACATAAATGACCTTGCCCGGACAGGTTGAGGCAATGCCCAGGCACAAACACAATACTGCTACTCTGATTTTCCACTTTTTCGCTTGCATCTTACTAATCTCCCAGAAAAGCTTAACCCATACGATTTGCACGTCTTCCGGTGCCCCGCAATCTTCTCCGGGACACCTGCAGTTTACACTAGCCCCTGTCGAAAAGCTTCGCCGAGCCTGCTGTACCGGTTACATAACAATGATGCGCCGCAAGTCCGAAAAGTAACGCTTTTATTCGTGATCGCAACCAAGATATTGCGGAAATCGCCCCTTTCAGCCCCGTAATGGCCATTCTCCGCCCGAACACGTTTCCGGCATCAAGCTCTTTCTGCACAATTCCCACTGGGCATCTCGGCAAAGCGCTTGCCTTTTCGGGGCCGTTGGACTAAAATGAATGGCGTACTTAAGAAGCCAAGTCTAATCTGAAATTGGGGTTTGAAGTAATGGCCAAGAAGCTAAACGGTAAAAGGACTAAAGCGATATGCAGTTTTTGCGGCCGGTCGGGAAATCAGGCCGACACGCTCATTGAGGGGCCGAACAAGGTCTTCATCTGCCCGGAATGCGTCGATCTGTGCCGTAACATCATCCAGCAGAATCGCAGAAGGTCGGGCAAAAACGTCCACGAGATTAAAGAATTGCCCAGGCCCAGAGAGATCAAGGAGTATCTCGACGAATACGTCATCGGGCAGGAGCACGCCAAGAAGTACATCTCGGTCGCCGTCCACAATCATTACAAGAGGCTGCTTCACAGCGACAGCGACAGCGACGTCGAGATAGACAAATCCAATGTGCTGCTGATAGGGCCGACCGGCTCCGGCAAGACGTTGCTGGCCCGCACCTTGGCCCACAAGCTCGACGTGCCCTTTGCGATATGCGACGCCACGACCGTTACGGAGGCCGGGTACGTCGGCGAGGACGTGGAGAACTTCCTGCTTCGCCTGCTACAGGCCGCCGACTACGATATAGAAGAGGCGCAGCGCGGAATTGTCTATATCGACGAAATCGACAAGATAGGCAAAACGTACCAGAACGTCTCCATCACCCGCGACGTCTCCGGAGAAGGCGTCCAGCAGGCGCTCTTGAAGATGCTCGAAGGCACTACCGCCAACATCCCGCC
>JAFGTU010000482.1 GCA_016933985.1 Sedimentisphaerales bacterium
ACGTGGGTTTGACATGGCCACTTCCTTTCTTTGAACTACATACTAAGTCAAATTCAGGAAATGTCCAATTCCGACTGAATCATTACAGCTTCGCCAGAGAGTTTCTAAGCAAGGTAAGAATCTAACGAGGTGATACCTATGAGAAAGAAGAAATTCACTATTGAGCCGCCGCCCAGGGAGAGCGGGCCGGAGAGGCTCTACAGGGTCGTCTATATCATTGATGTTAACGCGGCCGATCCCAAAGAGGCGGCCGGATTTACACATCAGATCATGACAGACCCTGATTCATTGCCGCCTGTCCTCCACGTTATCGATGAGGTTGGCAAAAGTGTGAAGATTGATCTGAGTAAGGAAGATTGAAGGAACAAGAAATGGAGAAGTTCACCAAGATCACTATTGGTTTTGTCACGCAGGCGTTTGAAAAAGACTCCAAAGGCAGGTTTGCCTGCACTCACCAGGAGTTCATCGCAGGCGACCAGTGTGACTATGAAGATGGCGAGGGCAATCCAATCGAGCCCCCGGAACATGAATATCAACCATACAACATGATGTTACGAAACGAAAAGGAACAAGAGCTATTGGAGGCACACATGCTTAACAGAGTATATGAAGCAATCGAAGAGGTCCTGGACAGCCTCGATGTGGGCGGTGAGCAATCACGTCAGTTCGCCGAGGAGATCCGGATTTTAAGACAAGTGATCGGCCATCCGGAAGCCGTAGATGGCGCGATCGATGAGATAAGCAGGAGACGTTGGTTAGTCCAGAAGCTGAGAAGACTGGCAATAGAGGCAGAGGGCCTGACGGTTTCCCTGCCTATGATGCCTGTCAAGCAGTGGCTGGATGGCACTGTCGCCGACGCTACCGTGGACGTTTACTTCGAGGACCACGATCTATCTGCATTTTTGCAGTTCGTAGCCGATGTCGGTATCAGCCACGGAGATTGAAATGGCCCGGATCGGTCTGAGCTCACAGGCGCCGAACCGGAAATATTAATGAGGGCATCTGTCGGGCCTTGCGCAGGCAGATGCCCTTGTTTATTGCAGGAGACGACAATGAGAAAGGTAACCGTGAAATTAGAGATGCAGCTCGTGATACTGGTGGATGAGGGCATTGAGATATCGCAGGTCGTCAATGAACTGGACTACAACGTGAGCGATACGACTACCGCCGCAGATATCCTGGACACCGAGATCACCGGCTACGAGGTTTTAGACAGCAAGTAATGCATACGCAATAGAGCGCAAATCAGTCTCACGATTAGCATCCGTGCGCTCGTTGAGACCGGCAAGAAACCATACAGACCTCGTCCTTCCGGGCGAGATGCCGGAGACAAACAGAATATCAACTTTATGAAGGAGATTGGAAAATGAACGACAAGATCAAAGAACTGGATAGACCCATAGTCAAGTACATCAGAAAGCGCTTGGAAACTGCCGTTACGCCCTTGGCTGAAGAGCTGGGCGTAGCGATTGATTTCGGCAGTTGCACGTTCAATACGAGCAACTGCAAATTGCAGTTGAAGGTCTCGGTATTGGACGGTGACGGCAGAGCGATAACCGAAGAAGGCGAGTCCTTTAGAAACAATGCCAAGCTGTTCGGCCTGGAGCCGGACGACCTCGGTAAAGAATTCACCTTTCGGGGGCAGTCATATACTATCTGCGGCCTCAAGCCTAAGAGTCGCAAGTACCCGGTCATAGCGCGATCGGATAACGGCAAGGACTACAAATTCCCCTGCCGGACCGTCTTAGAGGCATTGGGCAGAGAAGTGCCGGCCTGGCTGTGAGACTTTCCATTCGCTTCATGTAATATGCAAACAGAAAAAATCCATGAAAAGTATGTAGGAGCCAAGCTATGACTAAAACCAAAGAACAGATCAATATCGCCAGGATCGTCTATGATGCGTATCCACACTCGGATCTGTTGCCTATCGACCCTGAGCAGGACTGCCGCACTTTGCAGACACTGCTCGCCAGAGTAACCGGTGAGAACATCGGAGACAGCCTGTTCAGGTTCATAGTAGTTGAGATTGTAGAAGGCGGCGAGAGTACCTTGAGTGGAGCGATCCGGGTCTTAGAGCAGGCCAGAGCGGATGTGGAAGCGGTATTGCAGGCGGTCCGGAACTTGGAAGCAGACCATACGGCAGACGATTGTGAATCTGAAAGTGAGGTGAATAAACCATAAAGCTATATGAAGTGCAGACAACCGAATGTAACGGCACACCGGAATACGCCCACAGCAAACTGCTGGCGGCTGAAGATATCGACCAGGCCTGGCGGATGGCCAGGGACTATTTCAGACAGTGGTATGACGATGGCGATGAGCCGGAGGCTCACAATACCGACAATCCGAATGAATTCAAATTCATCGGTGGCAGCATCTCGCTTGAGATCGATGCCGTCACCGAAACCACCCTGGAGCGATGGAAACAGCAGCAGGTAGAACTGCACAGTATCAATATACTGCCGGAAACCAAATCCGCTCACGAAAAGCTTGAGGCATTGTTGGAGGTCTGCAAATACATCCGCGACTGCCTCGATGTGGGAGGCGAGCAATCCAGGCAGTTTGCCGATGAAATCGCCTGTCTGAACAAGGCCATCAAAGATGCCTGCACATGACCTGCTCATCGGGGATTAGACCTGCGTGAATTAGCATTTTTTGAATGAAAGGAACTGCGATGCAAGAACAGATTGATATAACGAAGATAAATCACTTTTTGGCCGAGGTGGGGCCGATTATTGTTGGGATCACAAAGGCGATCCTTCACGCACTCGGCTGCAAGATTGAAGACGAAGGCCACGGCCTCGACCTGGCGTTTTCCATCAAGTCCGGCGAAATGACGCTAAAGTTCTACCTGCGGAACCTGCTTTTGGAGATCGTCACAATAGACAGGGACGAGGAGCCGCTACGGTTTGATGAGGGGCTGAAGGATTTTGAATACTTCCTTGCGAAGATGGGCCGCGCCATCAACAGCAAGCTGCGTGTAGTCTTTGAGGTATTGAAGGAAGACGATTTGGATGCGGCCGTTGAGAATATCTGCAAGGATGCAAAGGATTACGAACGGATTCAGATCTGGAGATTTGACCAAAACAAGGATAGCGATAGCGACCATAAGGCCGATGTTAAGGAACCATCGGGCAATAGTTGAAGGTCAAAAAACCGAAAAGGAGGCGATGCCTATGATTACGTGAGAATTCAGAAAGAAGGTTCAATGTTGTAGCGGCCTCTCTGCACAGTGCAGGAGGCAATTTTTTTGCGCACAGTCCGCCATCCCGCCGCAGGTGGGTAAAAGGCAGACAAGTTCTTGAAAGGAGATTCACCCATGTCAACACAAGATGACAAAATGAGAACAGCGTACAGGCAGGGAGAGTTGGTGTTTGTTCCACTTGATGCTCACGATAGGGCGAGCATAGGTCCTGACGCCAAGGGCACATCATCCCCTCGCTGGAAGAAGCTGCAGACCAATGTCCTTCGGGAAGGAGAAGCAACAGGACATAAGCACGAGGTGCTGACACAGAATCCAGGTATGGCTTCGATATTGGCGCCGGCAGCATCTTTCTTGCAAGGACTGGCCCATATGGACTTCGTAGGTAACGAGGACAGGATGTTAGTGGCGGAGGAGCCTGTTGAGGTAGTCCATCCCGAACACAGAACCCTCAAGCTGCCCATCGGGGTCTTCCTGGTAGTAGTGCAACGGGAATACGATGAGGTCAAGGCACGCCGTGTTATTGATTGAGGCGAGAAAGGAGTATTCCCATGTATGTGGTATCACGATACGGCGGCTGGGGCAGGAACTTGTGGGCGTGCCTGGATAACGGGACCATCACCATCGACGATAAGAAGAGGCACATTCGCTTGAAGGTCTCAGGCAGCCTTGTGGTCGAACAGATCACCCAGATCGACGATGAGCAGACCACCATGAAATACGGTCGGCACCGTAAGACCAGAAAGGGCAATAAGACGATCAAGGAAGAGTACTTCGAGCCTGGAACGTTAAGGGCCATACGCAGGAGCGGGCTCTGGAAGAAAGAGACCGGCGTACCCCTGTGCGGCAGCGAAGGCACGTTGGAGTGCTATTCCACCTCCGGCGGGGCCTACGCCAAAGAGGTCTTCAAGTATGCCAACGGCAACGTAGCTTACGTGGCGACCAGGTGGCGAAAGAGCCTGGAGATAAGGTATCCCAACGGCAAGCCGTGGATAATAATGAAAGGCCAGGTGGCTTTGCACTGGGAGTCGATTGCCGGCAGGTTAGGCAGCGACAAGGAGGAACTTCACCAGGAACACCTTATGCGAGGCCCCAACTGGGAAATAACGGTATATGACCCATCGGGGTCAGAGGTTATTACCCACGGATGTGTCCAGAGCCGTCAGAAACAGGGCAAATGGCTTGAGAACGGCAGGGAGCACTTCTACCTGTCCGGTGTGAAAGTCAGCCGGCAGCTGTACGAAGAAGACCCTAATAAGTGGAAGCCGCATGAGGTGTTGAGGATACCCAACGCCCAGCTGCGGTGCAGCCTGCTGAACAGGATGGGCTATGACCGGCTTCTCGACAAAGTCGAGCATAGGGTCATAGACCAGGCCGAAGATGGTGGGCAGCTGGTCGAGATAGACGCTGCGATCTCCGATCATTCGGCATTTCGGCCGGACAGGACCATGAGACTGCTCAAGGTGATATGCCCATCGACCCAGCAGGTCTATGTATTGCGAGTGCCGCCGGAGGCCAAGACCTACGACAATGCCCGGCAGTGGACGTTCGGACTGCGAGAGAGGGAGATCGAGCAGGGAGTCCGCTTCGACCTGGCTGTGGAGACGTAAGCAGCCTCACTTAGACCGTTAGCTGCCACCTGTATCCCACCCGAAACTCACTCCACCAGTTGAAAGGAAAACTTATGAAAAAACACAGTGCTACCCGTGCGCGCAGCCCGCCTGAATAGAAGGCTGTGCGTGCATGTCACCGTATGAACAAATCAAGCAACAACTTTCAAACTGAAAGGAATTCAAAATGAGACTACTCTACATAAATAACGACGGCGG
>JAFGTU010000483.1 GCA_016933985.1 Sedimentisphaerales bacterium
AGTCCTGTCAATTGCAAGGGTGCCGGAAATCGTGCTCTCGTCGCCATCGTTGTACCAGATATCGACGTGCTCGCGGTCGATTTCGTTGCCTGTGCCGTTGGGGCCGTCGAATGTCTGGACAATGATATGGTTAATCCCCGGATTGAGGGGAGTGCCTATCGTCGGTCCGGAACCTTTCAATATACCCATTAGCTCGAGGTCGAAACTTATATCGCTGCCGTTGATCTGGTATTGATGAATCTCAACTGCAAGCACATTTTCGCCGTTCTGCAGATAGCCGATGTCGATATTAGTAAAGTCATCGTCGTTGTCATAGATCCTGCCGCCGTAGTACAGAGTCTCGACGTCGGAGCCGCCCGAGTCCGTGCCATAGACATTACTGGCAGCCTGGGTTGTGTAGCCAACAGTTCCTTCGGGCATGTTGCTTCGGGCAATTTCCTGTTCGTTGAGATACACCACGGCTCCGTCGTCACGGCGGATCCGCAGGCTTAACGCGGAGTACTTCGAGACATCAGCGACATTGAAGCTATGTGTGAAGTAAGTGGTGATGTTCTTGCCTTCCTCGGGGGTGCCGGGATTGGTCACCAGGTATCCAATTGGCGTCGTTTCGGTTCCGTCACCGTAGCCTAATTCAGCATCTCCTTCGGCCCAGCCGGTATCATCGACATCAACGTACCAATCAGAGCCCAGGTCGGTATATTCGTCGAAGTATTTCCATCTCGCTCCGCGATCGACGAGCGAATCATAGTCCGGTTCTTGAGGCTCGGCCACGGTCCATTCGCCTTGAACGGGGTACCAGATGGCATGATAGCCGTTTACCAGCACGGAGCGTGTTTTGACGGCGTCGGCTTCGCCGTAAAGAATGGCTACGTCCACGTCGGTTGTGTAGTAGCCGGAGACCTGAGACAAGTCGCTGACAACAGTCAAATCAGAGGGGATTCGCGAGAGAACGTAGGCATTGCGCTGCACTACGAAGTCCTTCATCTGCTGAATTGTGCCAGGAGCCACATAGTCGCCTAAAAGCTCATCCAAGAATGGATTTATCTGCTCGGGCGAGAACGTCGTCTCAATCAAATTCTTCAAATGGTAGTAATATCGCGGCACGAACTCCGGATGCCTGACGAACCGATTCATCGTTGGGACATTGGCGACCAGGAAGATATCCGCGCTAGTGCTGCCCGGATTCTGCCCTATGCCGAAGATCGAATCCAGATCGTGCTGCACAAGCACAAATCGCGTGTTATTGAAGCCTCGATAGAGGTAATAGTCGTCGCCGTTGCCGTTGGCCAGCGTGGTCTCGGCATTGCTCAGCAGGACATTGACGGCAATCAGCCGCAGCCACTGTTCAGCATCGATAACATTATTGACCGCTTCGACGTAGCTGCTGTCGGGTGTGTTGCTTAAAACGTTGCAAAGGTTTATCAGGTCGGACCAATCATCGGCGCTTGCGTTTGTTTCCTTGAAGTAGTTCTGCCGGTAAGGATCCGGCAAAGCCCCTTCGTAGCGGAGGTCCGCCTGGTGTGTCACCCGCATTGCTTTGTAGGCATTGCCTTCGCCGTCGCCCGGGAAGTGGTTGGCTGCAAAATCATTATCCACTGCCTCGTTGTGCACATACGAGTTATACATCTGTACGTCTGGTACGGCGAGGTTCCTTCCGTTGGTCCTTACCTGTACGGCGGCCGCCTCAGCCTGCCCTATCCCCGACAAGCGAAAAACGGCGCTTCCGGCAAACTGGAGATACGGATACGCGGTATTCAAATTGATCGCGGTAACATCCTTCCACGGGCTGCCGTGCACGAAGTTCACGTGGTAATTATTGGGCCAGTCGTTCCGGGTTCCGTGTCCACGGTTGCGCACGCCCACAATATAGCGAACCTTTATGTCAACGCCGTCCGCGCTGATGAAAGTCGCGTTCATCTGCGAGTTAGGCCCTTCGAGGTTGCTGTGATTCCTGACTATATCTTCCAGCCTGGCTCGCTCCATATTGGTCATAATGATGAAGTAGATCGGCTGTTCGCCCGCTACCCATGTCTGAGAGTCAAATGTTTCATCCACCTGGTAGAGCATATTGGTAACCTGTTCGGGCGTTCCATCGATACTGCTCGGCGCCGGCCAAGTGCGAGTATTCGTAGCGGCATCTTCGGCCTCAACGAAGAACTCGACAATTGTGCCGTGTGCGTAGGCAGGTATCTGCGCGCCATACAGACCGTCGGCTGCGGCATCGTCGCCATGCGCGCCGTCATCGAACATCGGAACATCGTTGTAGTCGTCTGCGTCATAGTGTGGATAAATGCTCTCGTTGCCCGTATATACCGAGCGGTCAACGCGGTAATGCAGCCTCACCGATACGCCGCTGCTTAACTCGTCCAATATCTGGGCCGTTACTTTAACCGCGTCATTCGGCCCAGGTATTATCGGCCAATGCTCGACATCAAGTATCAGCGGCGCAATGTCGCTGTCGCTTATCGTGTTCAATGATCCGGGCGTTCCGCCGTCGGTTTGGGAGGCAGCCCAGTTCTGCCCGTATTCGTTGGGCACGTCCGGATTGATTAGCTCCAGAGAGTCGCCGCCGCCGTCATGCGCATCCGACCATTCCCAGCCGCGATGAGCGCGGTCCACCGGACCGAGATAGCGAACCGCCCAGTCGCCCTGGTCGGAGTATTGCAGCTTATCGACCAGGACGCCGGTATTGTCAACAAGCTCGACCGTCTCGCCCGAGTTGCTCAGGTGTCCTGTCCAGCCTCCCACGACATTCGTCACCGCAGGATACTTGGCCTTGAACGCATTCACGTCTGCCGCGATTACGTAGTATCCTCCCACACCGATTATTACATCGTCGGTGATCGTATAATCTATGCCGTTCGTGAATCGCCAACCCTGAAGCGCAACGGATTCCTCACCGTTGTTATATAGCTCGATGTATTCCTCTGCGATATTCTCGGGTGTATTTATCGCGTGGCCGGGATGATACATGATTTCGTTGATGACAACCTTGACGGGCTTGCCCCTGTTGGTAGCGCCGGGCGTGGCGCTGCCTATGTCGAAGGTAATCCAGTTGCTGCTCCCATCCGGCAGGCGTCCGCGGGACCTGTCTTGAATCTGATTGGTGAAGCTGACAACGTCTATGGGATACTTGAACGCATCGTATATGCCGATCTGGTCGCTGCCCCTGCCAAGGGCGAAGTCCACGTGTAGGGGTCCCTGCTCAGGGTCGTTGTCGGCCCAGAGCAGCAGATGCCCGTGGGCCTTCACCGTGGTTTGCAGAGCATAGCCTGTCGGTATCCGCCACCAGGTCGTGTCGTCCTTGACGTACATCCCGCCAATATCAATATCTTCGTTCCCATAATTGTATATCTCAAACCAGTCGGCGTACTCGTCGCTCTCATCGGGGTCCTCGATAGTGCCGGCGTTGTCGGCCATGAATTCGTTGATGACCAGCGTATATGTCCCCTCAGCCATCCAGTTATCGGCCAGGATGGCGTAGTCTTTCATAGTAACGCCGGGCACTCCGTCCAGATCCGCCCTGCACGCGGGCGCAGCGCAACCGCCACTGAGCCATTGGTTGGCAAAATCCCTTAGGTCCAGCCAGTTGACCTGGCAATCGGCATCCTGATGAACGTCGCCAACAGGACAAGCTCCATAAACGGAACACGCAAAAAATGAGGACAGCGCAATTGCGCACACCAAGAAATCCCTTGGCCTGTGCATCTTCAATCTCCTAAGTAATCTTCCTAAAGCCACACTTGTCCGGTTCCATCCCCACCTGCGCCCCCCTCAGCGGAACAGAGTTCACACAGCTTGTTCAACCCCTACTTTACCATATTTAGAACAACCAAGTCAACTTCTTTTAGCTCGCCTCAAGAAGAAATCCGGTCCTCAACCACTGTAGGCTGGGCTTTCATAGTTTCCGTTGTACAAGAAATCGTCGTTTTCAGGCGAAAATCAACGGTGAGCCGAAAGCCGGGCAATTCGCCGGCAACAGTGTTCGCAATCGGTTACCACGGGCCCAGTCGAGGCTGTGGCGTATCGCCTTGCGGTCAATTGCGATGAGTCTGCCCTGGCCGGATGACCAGGAGTATTGAAATGGAACGGATTGTTCAGGTATTATGGTGCGTCGTTGCGTGCAAGAACAATATTCGAGAAGATAAGTACGAAACCCCGGATTGACCGTGTTCCGGCATAAGAATTCCGAGCACTAATGGGAACAGATGCAGGAGGAAAAGCAGTGTGTACAACAAGACGTCTTATATGCAATGTGTGTATTCTCATCACATGTCTCTCGCCGCTGGCAACAGCTCAAGCCGTTTCTTCGTCTCAAGCACATCGGCCCGGCTGCTGGCCGCAGGAGTACTCCATTCAGCGAGATGACAGCGCCGGGATCCTGACTCTCTCGACCCCATATTACACTGTCCAGCACGACCTTAAAAAGGGAGGAGCCATCTCGAAGATTGGATATACGCACGGCAGGCTTGATAATCTGCTCGTTGAGCCAATGACGACAAGCGTGCGAGATGAGAACGGCACTATTTTGCGTGACATCGGCGATCACGATCCTCGTGTGGGGTACGCCAAAAATGGCAACACTGTGACGGTGACAGTTGACTGCAACCTTGTGGATAACAATGGAGTTTCAGGTGCTACGGTAAGAACCATATATGAGTATCGCTGGGGTTACATCAAGATACGCAAAGAGTTTTATTTTCCTGCCGGTTCGGTGAGAATAAAAAATCTTAACGTACTGTCAACTGTGTTGGATCCCAGCCTGTCCGATTACGGATATCGGGAGGGCACTACGGAAGAGGAAGGGGCGGCGCCCTTTGGATTCGGGATATGCCAGTGGAAGAACCTGAGGGATGGTGCGTCTCCTGACCAGTCATTCAAAACACCTTCCGTGCCGAGGTATCTGGTCTTTGCAAACCAAGGAATTGAAGGCATTGAATGGTTTGTTTCCTCGGATTTGTCACAGTGGGATCTTCAATTAGCCGGCCAACGTGGCAAAGGATTATGTAAGGTTGACACAAGTGCTGATTCTGCAGGCATCTCTGTTTCAATCTGCCCATTGGATGTGTCTGAAGGGTCAGTGGCGCCGAAACGAGTCTGCAGGTTTGACTACTATATCGGCATGCCTGTTCTGGAGGGGCATGCCAATAGGCCCTGGCTACACTCGACTTTCAACAGGAATCAGGGCAATTGGGTCTCTGAAGAGACAGTCAAAGGATGGTTCGAATCCGGCATAAGGACGGTGCATTGTCATAACGACGGGGACTATTACGAAGACGGACTTTTCTGGAGAGACGGCTCTTATCCACCTTACCCGCCGGAAGACATGAAGAGGTATGACAAGGTTATTGAAGCCTGCCATCGGCATGGAATCAGAGTGGCCACGTATTTTTCGAACAAGGAGCTGCATTCCAGCACAGAAGAATTCCAGCAGCACGGCCAAGAGTGGGCAAGAAAGGACAGCAAGGGAAATGTAAACCATAACTACTTTCGTGCAGGGAGCGAATTTGGCGTTCAGATGTGCTTGAAATCCGGCTGGTTGGAGTTCTTTAAGTCCTCGGTGGACATGGTATTGAGGAATCATGAGCTTGACGGGGTGTACTATGACTGGAACGCTGCGCTGCTCTGCAGTAATCCGGCCCACGTAGTTGAAAGAGGCAGCGGTGCTTCTGCAGACAATGCCGGAGCAGGTCTGCCCCCCTCGCTTGCCTGCCATTGGGATATGGACGAACTTATTGAGCTAATGGAATGGACCAGGCAGCGGGTCGGACCGAATGGTTTGGTCATTGTTCACAATACTCGGGTGCCGATGTTCGTTATTGAGAACTTCGCGAATTACGTTGTTGGGATGGAATGGGGCTACAAGAAGTGGACGGACTCTGCTACGAAGCTGGAGGAACTGCCGCTGGAGTGGGATTTCGTCGGCGCCCGGTCGCGAGGGGTAATAGGATACGGGATTATTGACCAAAATGCGCCAAGGAGACTGCACAAGCTCTTGGCTATTGAAGCCTTGTTTACAGGGGTGGCCCCTTGGCCAGCGAGTCCAGAGGCAATCGAGCTTTACAAGATATTGGAACCTTTAGGAGACATCGAGCAGTATAAGTTCGAGGACTGGCGGAACAAGGCAGTGACTCTCGATAGTGGCGACTGTGCCTCTGCCGTTTACAGCTCTTCCGGGCAAGCCTATATTCTGCTGGGCAATTTTGATGTTGAACCAAAGAAGGTCCTCTTCAGAATCAATCCCCGTAAACTGCCTTGCCCGCTATCCTCCGTCACTTCCTGCCAGGTTGTAAACGCATATAGATCATTAGGTCTTGACTTGGAGAAGCTTACCGGCGGTGGCGAGGAGATCGGTCTTCCTCCTGACGGTGCAGTCCTGGTGCACATCAGATAATACACGGCACGGCCTTTTTAAGGAGGCCCTGGCCTGCTGATTATCGCACCAGGCGCAGATTCGGACTCCAAAAACTCAAATGCGAACAGACTCAGGTCTCTCATCTCGAATTCGAGCTTGATCTGGCTGCCTTTGAGTTCGGCAAGTTTCCTCTTTGTTTCCTTTTCGTCCGCCCAAAGGACCGGCAGTCCCGTGCCGTTGCCGGTGATGTTGGCGCAGTCACTGAAACGCAGCCCTTCGATGACATTGCCCTGATCGTCTCGCACCTGGACCCTGAGCGTTCCCTTCGAGGCATCCGCATTGACGACCAAGCCACGGGCTGCTTCGACCGGCAGTGGGATTGTCAGGATTCTGCCGGTTTTTCCCGGCAGCGGCTTGCGGGCGACGTACCGATCCAAGGGCATCTTCACAAGACCGATCTGGCGTTCTCGAAAACGATTTGCCTTATGGCCTTGCTTGTAGCCGGCGTAATAAAGATAGATTTCCTGCCCTACGATGAGCTGCTCGTCGATCCATGCGTGTGCGCGGTCCCAGGTCTGCGGTTTCGGGTTGCGGTCAAAGAAGACCTCCGGCTCGCGAGACCAATGCCTGCCGTCACGGGTCCAAGCCAAGGCTGTAAAGCCTATCCCATAAGCGCCCGGCTCGACCAGCGGCGGCTTGTCGGCCTTGAGGTCATCTCGCAGGACCTTGACCATGCCGATTCGCAGGGGCCCGCGAGTGACGAAGCCGGACATTGCATAGAACTGGGTTATCCCATCGTCTTTTTCCTTGTCGGGCCGCAACACATACCAAGGCTCCTCCCAGCTCACCAGGTCCGCGCTGAAGCTTTGCTTGGTGACTCGTCGCTGACCTTGCCACTCGGGATCGGTCGTGTAGGTGGAGATAATGGCCGCGTAGCGCTTCCTGATGGGGTCCCAGGATATATTGTTGATGTCGTGGTCGTGCCTTAGGACAATGCGATCGACGAGCGGCTTGAAGCTCAGGCCATCGGGCGAAGCCGCGATGCGCAGCCCGCCGTCAAACCAGTAGCCGTACTTGTATCTTTGTTCCGGGTCGAAATAGTCCGGCCCCTCATCCAGGACCTCCGAGCCGAACTGTATGGTGGCAGGGTCCTTCAATACTTGATGCGGCCGCAACCAGTGAATCCCATCAAGCGACTCCATATATCCGATGTGCGACCGGTCCTGTCGCTGGTCGTCGCCCCAGGAGCCGTACCAGATGCGGAAACGCCCTGTCTGCGAATCTTTAAGAACGGTGAAGAAGGGCTGAAAGCAACGATCCTCGTCGCCCGTGATCAGCGGATTGGGGATATTCGGGTCTCGTTTCGGGTGATTGACCTGCCTGATAACGTTTTCCCATTTTTCGATCAAGTAGTCGTCCAGAAAAAGTTGCACACCCCGGCAGGGGTGGGGCGTCTCGCCGCCGGCATCTGCCTGCATCGCGGCGAGACCGGCAGCGAAGGTCTTGGCGCCGAAGGAGCCATGGCTGAGAGCCAAAGAGAGTATCACGCATAAGATACAGGTCCGAGGAACGGTTTGCATAACAGGTCCTTTCTCATGTTTGATGCCGCCCATCGCACTCTTCCAGACGTTTCTTGAAGACGACACGCTTAGATGATAGCATATATGGCATCTGAAACAAGAATAAGGGGATTATTATGAAAAGGCGCATCGTATGTGTGGCCGTTTCGGCGGCGATAATGTTGATTCCGGTCCAGGCCGTTCTATCGGCGACGGGCCAGGACATGACGAGCCTGCCCTTAATCAAGAAGAATATCGAGACGGGTTTCAGCAACGGAGGGTGGGCAGCCGACCGCTACAGGGACATGGAGACGCTGGATGCGCACAAGAGCATCGTCATAGCCGATTTGAAAGGCCCCGGCGTGATCCGGCATATTCACACGACGCGGCATTACCAGCCGGATATCTCGACTCGCGGCGTGGTGCTCCTGGTCTATTTCGATGGCGCCGAGGCGCCAGCGGCGCAGTGCCCCTTAGGGGACTTCTTCGGGGACGGCTGCAACGGCAAGAGTATTGATTTCAGCACGCCCCTGATCGAATGCGCCCCCGGCAGCTACAACAGCTATATTCCAATGCCCTTCAAAACCGGCGTCAAGGTGGTGCTGCGCAACGACACCGACATCGACCTGGACAATTACAGCTACGTCGAATGGGAACCTCTTCCGCAATGGAATCCCGAACTGGGTTATTTCCACGCGACGTACCAGCGTCGGATCTTTCAGCTCACCGACGAGACACACGTGACGTTCTTTCACATCAAAGGGGCGGGGCACCTTCTCGGTCGGCAGTTCTCCGTAGCCACCGACGAAAGCCTCTTCAAGAACTTCAGTTTCGTGATGGAGGGTAACAACGAAGTGGATATCGACGGACGGGAACGGAGACTGGACTATTTGGGGTCGGAAGATTCGTTCACCTTCAGTTGGGGGTTTCAGAGCGTCTTTTCGGGCTGCCGGGCGGGCATGCCTCTGGTCAAGGCGGGCGATTTGAACCTGCTGTCAATCTATCGCTTTCACGACCACATGCCGATTCGATTCACGAAGGAGCTGAACTGGTCCATCAACTGGAAGCATGAATTCTGGAAGGCCCCTCAGTGGCTGGAGCCAATTCGACAGCGCAAGGGAGAAGGCGGCTGCTGGGTTGACTACGCGACCGTGTTCTACTGGTATCAGGACGCCCCGGCGGGCTTCGAGCATCAGCCGATTGAACCGCTCGACCAGCGGATCAAGGACCTGCTCAAGTCCTCCGGGAAGAAGACGCAAACGCAGGCTGCGAAATGAGAGAATCGCTGAGCCTTCTGTCGGAAGCCATAGAGTCAGGACAAGGTTTTTCTCTTGCGGTCCCATCGCTGCCGGAGTCGGACTGAATCCAGTCCGAGGCGGTTGCCTTTCGAGAGAGGATTGCGGCCCGTGCACTCAAATCGCAGTGTGTGCTTGCCCGGCGCGAGTTTGAAGCTGCCTAGGTAGTGCTCTTTGACTTCAAGCTCTTTCGAGTAGAAGTCATAGTCCTCGATTTTCTCGCCCGCCATAT
>JAFGTU010000484.1 GCA_016933985.1 Sedimentisphaerales bacterium
AAGCCTGTCCAGGCTGCTCCGAGGGTCCGGGCCAATTCGCGGTGTTCTTCGCTCCGGGTGAATACGAAGACGGGGCTATCGGGGAATTTGTATCTAACGACCTGAATTACGATATGTGCCGAGGCGCCAAAGCCGAAGAGGCCGACGATTTGGCCGTTGTCGATTTCGGCTAATTTGACGGCGCGGTAGCCGATGACGCCTGCGCAGAGCAGCGGGGCGGCCTGGTCGTCCGTGAACGTATCGGGAATCGGATGGGCGAAGGCCTCACGGACGACCATATACTCTGCATAGCCGCCATCGGCATCCTTGCCGGTCCATTTGGCGGCATCACAGAGATTTTCGCAGCCGGATTGGCAGAAGGCGCATTTGCCGCAGGTTGAGTGCAGCCAGGTTATTCCGACTCGCTGCTGCGTAGCGAACTTCGCAGCGGTCTTTCCTTTATCTACGACCGTTCCCACTATTTGATGGCCCAGGACTATCGGCCATTTGGTGGGCGGGAGCCTGCCCTCGATTTCGTCAAGGTCGGTATGGCACAGGCCGCAGCATGAGACCTTGACGAGTATCTCGTTATCGGCCGGCACGGGCCTGGGCAGGTCGGCGAGCCTGAGCCGATTATGCTCGATAGGGCCGGTCTTATCCAATACCATTGCCTTCATTTCGAGGTCTCCCGTTCAAGGTGCTTTGCAAAGAGGAGGTAATCGGAGCGGCCGAAGAGACAGAAGACGATTTTCTCCAGGCCGGTCGGGCCCTTGAGATATTCGAGGGCGGTTGACAGCATTATTTCGGCGCATCGCTGGATTGGAAAGCCGAAGATGCCGGTGCTTATGGCGGGGAAGGCTATGCTCTTGAGATGGTTCTCATCGGCCACTTTGAGTGAGTTCAGCGTGGCGTTTTTCAGCTTCTGGTCCTCATTTCCCTCGCCCATTCGCGGTCCGACGGCGTGGATAACGTATTTGGCCTTGAGGTCGCCGGCGGTGGTTATTACTGCTCCTCCGACGAATGTTCCGCCGATTTTGTTGCATTCCGCCTGTATTTTTGGCCCGCCCCTTCTCCTGATTGCTCCGGCGACCCCGCCGCCGAGGATTAGTTGTGCGTTTGCGGCGTTTACGATGGCGTCGGCGTCGATTTCCGTAATATCGGTTTCGACGAGCTCTATGACTTTGTCCTCGATTTTGACGTTCATGATCTCGGTCTCCTTATGTTCAAAACCGCCATACAGGTTATTGCTTTCATAGGGAATTGAAAGCAAAATCCGGGTTGGTATGTCGGAGGTCGGATGTCGGATATCGTATCTCGTGTTGCGGCGGGGTATCCGGGTTCGCCAGAGGCTTCGCCGCGATAGATTGGGTTTGATTGGGTTTGTTTTGCATAATTGAGGCATAGCGACTAAGCCCTATAGGCCCCTTTCGGGGGCACAAAGGTATAAAGGGTGGAAGGGGACCAGGTAACTGCGGGGCTGGGGGCGGCTGAGCCTTGCGGGGCAGCGTGAAGAGGCAAACCACGAATTAACACGAACGCACACGAATTGAAACAAAAGTTGAGGATGGAGTATCATTATTCAGTTTCCATTAGTTTGATGTGTATTATATCATATTGTGAGTTCGATGTCAAACAAATTTCACCACGAAAGACACGAAGGGCACGAAGATAGTCTGATTGCGGATGTCGCGGATCCATTCGACAAGCTGAGGACAGATTTGCGCAGATTTACACAGATTTTTTGACTGGGTTGGCCACTAAGGCACTAAGGGCGTGTGAGAAGTGGCACGACCATCCTGGCCGTGCGTTTCGCGAGGAAGCCCGCTCGTAGGAAAAAGACGAATTACAGGCCTAAGGCCTGCGACGCATGGGCAAGATGCCCATGCCACGACAGAACGGCTTCTCATACACGCTCTAAGACACGAAGGATGGGAGGGGAGGGGGATCAGGAGGTCAGGAGATCCGGTTATCAGGGGTGGAGGGCGGGGCCGGTTGAAATTTGTGAACGAATTGGTTGTTTTTGAGGCTCATCCGGTTAATGGGTAGGCGCCTAATACTACAATGCGGGATTGAAGGGCCGGCGGAAGAAATGTACTTGGCGAGGGTGAAAATAGGGTTCTGCGACAGATTCTTAGTGAGAAACCATTTTCTTCTGGTTTTTTGCTTGACACACAGCAGGAGGTGAGTTAGAATATTATAATATACGATATAGGTCTGGATTCCGAATAATACTTTCGCACACGGCGAAGCAATGCGGACGCAGTTGCGCCGAAGGCGGGTATTTTAGAAATCGCTGGGCAATCGGCACGGAGGTCTGATTAGGCCGGTTGATGGAAGGGGAAAGTTGATGAAAAGGCTTCTTCCTTTAGTATTGGTTTTGGCGATTTCCGCCGGAGCTAACGCGGCAATAGAGTTGTCCATTAATGGAGAGCCGGCGCCGGATACTTACACGATGAATGTATTTGATATCATCGTGATCGACGTCCGTTCCAACGATTCCAGCAACTATGGCGCATGGCTTGTGCTTGAAGACTGTGCCGCCGGTTTGGGCGAGTGGGCAAGTGATTTGAGAAAGCTGCCCGCAGCAGGCGACCCGCCCTGGGTGATCGACCCTAACCCTGACTTTCCCTGCTGGTGGGAACTCGATGCACACAGCTACGACCCGGCTCATCCGATTCTGCCAGGCGTACACTTCGAGGTCGACTTCCGCTGCCTGGGCGAGGGCGATGTCGTCATAACGCTGCGTTCTTATGACGAGACCGAAATTGACAGAATAACCATCCACCAGATTCCCGAGCCGGGGACGGTCGTGCTGCTGGGCCTGGGCGGCTTGGGGTTGGTCAGCAAGCATGGCGGCGGGCGGCGGAAGGCGTGACTCGTGGCCCGCGACTCGTGATCTGTGGGGGAGGTGTGGATGGAGCGAAAATCCGAAATCCGAAGCTCGAAATCCGAAGCAAATTCGGATCTCGAATTATCGAATGACCAAAGCTATCCGGGCGCCCCCTAAGGGGCAAGGTTACGCTCCCGGCTTGTTAGGCATATCCTGGCATTGGGAATTGGGGTCATCTTTTCTTTAGGGTCAATCCGACTCCGCTTCGGATAATCGTCTCCAGTTTGGGATTTGTCGTTATGGCTTCCATGTATTTGGGGTCGGCCATGCCCGGGGTGATATTGTGGGCAATGATAAGGCCGCCGGGACGGATTAACGGCAGGAGCTTCGTGAGATAGTCGATGTAGCCTTCTTTATCTGCATCGAGGAAGAGGATATCGATGGGGTCTTTTAGCTTCTTCACTTCCTCGTGGGCATCGCCTTCGACGAGCGTGATGATATCAGCCATTCCGGCCCGCTTGAAGTTTGCGCGCGCGGTTGCGGCCCGCTGGGCGTCGATTTCGAATGTTGTGAGCTTTCCGCCGGTTTTCCGGAGGGCCATCCCGAACCAGATTCCGGAGTAGCCGGTTGATGTTCCGACCTCAACGACGCTCCTGGCATTCATGGACTCGGCGGTAATTCGGAAAAACCTGCCATCCTGCGGGGGGACATTGCGATAGCTCTGGTTGGCCCGTATATCATCGAGGATGCTGAGAATCAGTTTTTCATTATCGTCCATCGGGACAGGCGTTTTCTCGAGCTCGGAATCAGCTTGTCCCCTTGAGATTCCTCTGCCTGCACGTCCAGCGAGGGCGTTTGACAAGAGAATTCCTGAAATGCCAATGGGGAGAATAGTTGATATGAGGATTGTTCTAAAGCTGTTTCCCATTTTGATTTCCTTTCATTTCAAAAAAGGTCTTCAAGCCATTTCTCACCCGGTCGTCCCGGGCGAGCAAAGGGTAATTTTGCGTAGAATAGCAGGTTGCGGACGTGGAATCAAGCCAGATGCCTGCGGATCCTGTCGGTTGCGGGGATAACTTGTTGGATTTCGACCATTTTTTGTTGACTGGGGTGTTGATTTCCGATATAATGAAAATGCGGGCTAACCCCTGTGGTGCTCGTGTTTGAAAGCAGTATTTGAAAGAACCGATACCCGTACTCAGGGAAATCAGGCCTTGGTGGATCGGACACGCCTACTTGATAGGACTTCCGGACACAAGTAACGATTACCCACCTGGAAGTAATGGGTTCTCTTCAAGACGCTTTGACACGGCACAGACGGAGGTAAGCCCTGCGACGACAAAAAGGCCCGCTTCGGCGGGCCTTTTTCGCATTTCCGGGGGCCATTCAGGCTTAGGGAGGGTGAAATATAGGACTATAGGGCATATTTTCGAAGGCATCAGAGGCGTTCGCGGGGCCTGAAGGCCGCAGGGAAATGCGAAACACTAAACGGGAAATGCGAATCACCGAAGATCCGAATTGGAAGGACACCATAACATCCTATTTCGCAAGTAGTTATAGCAGGCGGATTTCACGAGCACGAAATCAAGTTCGGCAGGGTGACAGGCCCCATAAGGCGGCTATCGATGGGGTTTTTTGGGGTAAAGCCGGCGATTGGATTGGCCGATTACATTGTGGACCAATGTGCAACCTTTTTTTGGTTTTAGACTGTTAGTATTTGTCAATACGAGACTTACACGGAGAAGTGGAAAATGCCAAGCGTTCGCAACTTCACTGTATTGCCCGCTCTGCCGGATGCTCTAAAAGACTTAGAGTTCATTTCGCAGAATGTCTTCTGGTCGTGGGACGCCGAGAGTATCGACTTGTTCAAGCGTATTGACAGCAACTTGTGGTCGGCCTGCGGGCACAATCCTGTCAAGCTCATCGGGAGCGTTTCACAGCTCAAGCTGGAGGCGTTGTCGGAGAACGAAGGATTCCTCGGCGAGCTTCGTCGCGTAACGCAGAAGTTGAAGGCTTATCTGGAGGGGCCGACCTGGTTCGAGAAGGTCTGCTCGGCCGGCGAGAAGCCTGTGATTGCGTACTTCAGCGCCGAGTTCGGCATTCACGAATGTCTGCCCATTTATGCCGGTGGCCTGGGGATACTCGCCGGGGACCACGTGAGAAGCGCATCGGACCTCGGCGTGCCGCTGGTCGGAGTCGGCCTGCTATACCAGAAGGGGTATTTTCGGCAGTACCTCAACGTGGACGGATGGCAGCAGGAGGTATATACGGAGAACGATTTCTTCAACATGCCGATAGAGCTGGTCCGCAAGGATAGCGGCAGGCCGTTGACAATCAGCGTCGAGTATCCGGGCAGATGTGTGCTGGCGCAGATATGGCGCGTCTGCGTGGGGAGGGTGAACGTCTATCTGCTGGACACAAATATTGAGGCCAATTCGCTCGCCGACAAAATGATTACGAGCAGTCTGTACGGGGGCGACCGGGAGCTGCGGATAAGGCAGGAAATAATGCTCGGCATCGGCGGGTTGAAGGCGCTATCCGCTATGGATATATCTCCCACCGTCTGCCACATGAACGAGGGGCACGCAGCGTTCATGGCTTTGGAGCGCATCCGTGAGCTGCGCAACAGCAAGAACATGACTTTCGACGAAGCGGTGGAGGCGACCCGCGCGGGAAACGTTTTCACGGTGCACACGCCCGTTAAAGCAGGCATCGACGAATTCAAGGTCGATTTAATGGATAGATATTTCGGGAGCTATTTTCCGAAACTGGGGATAAATCGAAATCGCTTTCTTGGGCTGGGAAGGATGCTTGCCGACGACGAGAACGAGGCGTTCAAAATGCCAATTCTGGCATTGAAGCTGAGCAGCTACGCCAATGGCGTCAGCAAGCTGCACGGCGAGGTATCGCGGGGGATGTGGGGCAGTCTCTGGCCGGGCGTTCCCATTGAGGAGGTGCCAATTAAGTCGATTACGAACGGCATCCACATCAAGAACTGGGTGGCGGACGAAATAGATACGCTCTATGGCAGGTATCTGGGTCCGACGTGGGCGGACGATGCTATGGACAAATCGATTTGGGAGAATGTCGAGCAGATTCCTGATGAGGAGTTCTGGCATATACATCAGCGATGCAAGGAAAGGCTGATTGTCTTTGCGCGGAACCGCCTCAAGAGCCAGATGCAGAGAAGAGGAACGTACCATACGGAGCTGAATCACGCAGAAGAATCGCTGGACCCAGAGGCCTTGACGATCGGTTTTGCCAGGCGGTTCGCGACGTACAAAAGAGGGAGTCTGCTTCTTAAAGATCCGCAGCGTCTGATGAAGCTGTTGACCGATTCGCGGAGGCCGGTCCAGTTGATCTTTGCGGGGAAGGCTCATCCAAGGGACGCCGAGGGCAAGGACATTATTCGGCATATAGTGCACTTTGCGGGGCAGAACGAAGTGAGGCGGCGGATCGTATTCCTGGAGAACTACGATATAGATATGGCGCGTGTGATGGTCCGCGGCGTTGATGTTTGGCTAAGCAATCCGAGAAGGCCGATGGAGGCGAGCGGGACAAGCGGGATGAAGGCGGCCGTCAACGGGGTTCTGAATATGAGCACCCTTGACGGGTGGTGGTGCGAGGGGTACACGCCGGACGGAGGCTGGGTCATCGGAGGCGGCGAGGGCTATGATAATCCCGATTATCAGGACCTTGTTGAGTCACAAGCCCTATACAATATGCTGGAGAACGAGGTCATTCCGCTGTTCTATACCCGTTCGGTGGATAACCTGCCTCGGGCCTGGATACGCAGGGTGAAGAACTCGATAAAGTGGATAGCTCCGCGTTTCAACACGCACAGAATGCTGGCGGAATACACTCGGAAGTTTTACAATCCAGCGGCGGCAAAGTGGCGTCATCTCACTGCCGAGGCTATGGCGCCGGCCAAGGCATTTTCGCAGTGGAAGGCAAGTATTCGCGAGGGCTGGTCTGAGTGTGCGGTGAAGGACGTGATCATGGAAGTCCGGGATGATGATGCAAGCGAGCATTTGAATCCGAGGCAGCCGCAGCTTAAAGTCGGTTCGCAGCTCTCTGTCCGGACCCTGGTGAGGCTTGGTAGAATCAGCCCCGATGACGTTTCAGTGGAGCTCTACTACGGTCCGGTGGATGGTTGGGGCAGTATCACCGAAGGCGCCGTCGTGAGGATGGAGTACGAGAAGGCTTCGGACGGGCAGGGTGAGCATTGGTTTAGAGGCTCGGTGTCATGCAGGAAAACCGGCCAGCACGGTGTGTCGGTAAGAGTACTTCCGAGGCACGCGGACCTGGTGAATCCCCATGAATTGGGCCTGATTCTTTGGGAAAAGACCACGGACGTCCAGGACCACAATCCGGTCGAAGTCCACAGTTCGTGAGGCGGCCACCACAGCCTGCAAGCCGGGCTTAGCGGAGCGACTGCCGCGCATCTGAGCAATCCAACACGAGCTCATTTTCGCTCGTGTCGGGTAAAAGCTTTCCACTTTACATGGCCGTCGGGGGCTGCTACAATACACGCCTGGGCTCGGCGCCGGTAGTCGCTACAAGGGCTCTGTGCGTTTAGTGATTGAGATAGAATGCTATGGAAAAGGTGAAGTTTTACGATACGACTCTTCGAGACGGGATGCAGGCGGAGGGTGTTAGCTTCTCGCTGGAAGACAAACTGGCCATTGCCGGTCGGCTTGACGAGCTTGGCGTGCATTATATCGAGGGCGGGTACGCCGGCTCCAACCGGAAGGAAGACACGTTTTTCGCCGAGGCGGCCGGGCTTGGCCTGAAGAACTCGAAGATAGCGGC
>JAFGTU010000485.1 GCA_016933985.1 Sedimentisphaerales bacterium
CCGCATACTTCTCCGCGCACCAAAGTAGAGCCGAGTCAACCTCAAGGTGAATATTATTTGGCGCCGATGCACGCGTCCGCTGCAAAAGAGCGACAACGCTGTTGCAGGGGAAATGCCCCGTTGCCCTGATTGCGGCGATCGCGACATCCTCGTCCGAATCGGCGACACATTTCATAAAGTCCGCGAGAGCCTGGCCGTACCCAATCTGTGCCAGCGTATTGATTATGCCGGCCTTGACCTTGCCGGACGTCCTGCCCAGCGCCCTATGAAGGGCCTTGCCGGCCTCCGGGGCATCAATTCTGCCGAGGGCGTACCTCGCCATGTGCGATATTTCCGGGTCTGTCAGCATGGATTCCAATTGCGGGACGGCTCTGGCCGTGCCGATTGTCCTAAGCTGCCTGCAGAGGAACTGCTTCGCATCGTTCGTTGTCGCCGCTGCCAGAGTGGCGACGAGCTTGTCCTCGACCTGCCCGCGGATGCTTGCATCTTTCGACGCCATCGCCACCTGCATGTCCACCCAGTTGAGGTCCACTTCGTTTGTCTTGCCGTACTTGTACGTATTCAAAGTCTCGATTGACTTAAGCAGCCTGTCTGTTTCGACAGGCGCGTCGGCCACAGCCGTCAGGCTCATCATCGCAGCGGCTATGAGTATCATTCTTTGCATTTTCATCTTTATTATCCTTATATATACGGGGAACTCGGTTGATCGTGCCTCAGACGCTCCATGGCTCGCGTTTCGTCCTGTCGAGCCATCGGCTTGCCTCTGCGTCGCCGATTATTTCTTCTTTCACCGGGTCCCATTTGAGCGGTCTGTTCAGCCAGTAGGCTATATTGCCTAAGTGAGAAACGGTCGCCGTGCGGTGCGCGATCTCGATATCTCTGAAGGGCTTTTGTCGCGTGCGAACGCAGTGCAGGAAGTCGCCGAATATCCCGCCGCGGCCCTTGTAGTTCGGTATGTATATGTTAGGCGGCGTTTCTTTGTTGCCGCTCTTATCGCCGTTTTCACCTATCTGGCCCTCGGAGCCTTTGAATGTGAGTATTCCGCCCCATCCTCCGCCGTGGTAGATTCTCACGCCGTTGGCGAATACGTATGTCAGGTTCGTGACGTCTTTGCCGTTGGGCGGGATTATCTCGACCGGGCCGGTCCTGTGCAGGTTGCAGCCGAACAGCGCCCCGCCGAACGTATGGCAGCCCCAGTCCGTCATTCCGCCGCCCGAATAGTCGCGGAAGGCCCTGAAGCCTCCCCTGATAAGGCTCGGGTGGAACGGCCGCCAGGGGGCCGGGCCGAGCCACATGTCCCAATCGACGCCCGCGGGGGTCGGCTCATACGCGTAGTTGCATTGGCCCGAAGGCCCGCCGACGTTGACCCACGCGGCCTGCACCTGCCCGATCCTCCCGCCGTATATCATTTTGTGGAACCAGTTGTAGTCGCCCCATACCCGCTGGCTGCCGCCGGAGAACACCCGCCCGTAAGTGCGGGCGACGGTAACCATCTCCCGGCCCTCGCGGACTGTGAGTGTCTCGGGCTTTTCGCAATAGACGTCCTTGCCGTTCTTCATCGCGGCGATGGAGACGATCGCGTGCCAGTGGTCGGGCGTGCCGATGAATATCACGTCGATATCGTCCCGCGCGACGACGTCGCGGAAGTCCCCGTATGCCTTGCAGTCCTTGTTGCCGTATCTGCCGTTGACCTGATTCTCGGCCTCTTTGCGGTGGTCCTCCACGACGTCGCAGACCGCTACGACCTGCACGTCGCCGAAGCCCAAAAAGCCTCCCATATCGCCCCGGCCCTGGCCGCCCATGCCGATACAGCCCATCACGATTCGCTTGTTGGCCCCGAACGCCCTGGCATTGACGAAAACAGGCAAGCCAATCGCCGCGGCGGCGCATTTGCGCATAAAACCGCGCCGTGTGGTTCCTTTTCCAGTCATAACACAATCTCCATTAGGTAAATCCTGAACTTGCACTTGAACATACTCAGCTACTTCACTAAGTATGATTTGCGATAATATAGCATACTCTCCTCGAAGACTCACCCTTCAATTTCCTCCATACTGAGGGGTTGTTGCACCTGTGTTGGATATGATTCGCTGTGAGTTTGGCGGTTCTGGCGGTTAGCAGGCCTGTTGGACCGCTTTTGTGGAAATTCCCGATCGATCTGTGAGGAATTGTGGCGCAGTCCTTGCCCCGGATGTCCCGATTGTGTATAATTGACCTTTTGCAAGTCCGGGTGAATGAGTGGCCTGCGAATATCTTTTGCAAACTGGTAGAAAGGAGATCTGGCGGTGAGAAATATAGTCCTATTTGTGTTCGTATCGGCATTCCTGCTTTGCGTGATAGGTTGCGGCGGGGGGGAAGGCAAGCCGATTCCGGTGGCGAAGCCGGCCGAGATCCCGCCGAGCCGGATGATGACCTTGTCGCAAGAGCAGTTGCTTTGCCTCGATTGGCATAGCCCGCATCGGCGGGGCGCCCGTATAGTAGGCCAAAGAGCCGCCGGTTCGGGTGTTGAGTTTCATATTGATTTTCCGAGCAACGATGCCGGCGATACCTCGCTGAACTTCGTCTCAAGCGGAGACGGGGGCAGAGGCGATCTTATAGGCGGTGATATAAGCGGGTTCAGGTCATTTGTCTTGAAGTTGACTCTGGTATCTATTAACGGACAGAGCGAACCAGCGATGAAGCAGAGGCTCGCAGCCGGGGCGGTGATCGGGCCGACCACCTCCGGGTTGGTGCATATCTATTCGCCGGTGGTATTGGGCATGGCGGATTCGGAGAAAACAGTGATTGCGACGACGCCGATCCGCGCCTACAACATCCGGACAATTGGTTTTCATGTCAACCTGCTCGCCCCGCAGTACTGGGGCCCGTCAGGAAGCGACGTCATACTTCGCATCGAGCCGGCGGAAGACGCCGGGCCCGCACCCTGGTTTCCACCTGTCGCGGCGGAAGGCAAATCCGAGTGAAACCGACTACAGCTTACACTTGATGCAAAACGCGGCGATTCTGCTTGACCGTACATGCGAGTCACAGTAGAATTCCGTAAACCTATAGTGAAAGGAGACACTATGTGCGCAGTCGAGCTTCCCGATAGGCTTAACGCCGCCGCCGTATTCGTTGATAGTCACTTGCATCAGGGCCGAGCCGACAAGCCCGTCATTCTCTGCGGCGACCGGACGATTACCTACAAGGCCCTCAGCGAGGGCGTCAATCGTTTTGGAAACGCGATTCTTGATCTCGGCATCCGCATGGAGGAGCGGGTCGCCATAATCGTGCCGGATTGCCCCGAATTCGTATATGCCTTTTTCGGCACAATGAAAATCGGCGCCGTGACGATCCCGATGAATACACTGCTGATGCCCGCCGACTACGAGTACCTGCTCAACGACAGCCGGTCTCAGATATTAGTTATTCATTCATCCCTGCTGGATAGGATCGAGCCGATTCGCTCAAAGCTCAGATACATTAAAGATGTGATAGTAGTGGGCGAAGGCGCGAAGGGCGACTTGTCTTTCCAGGAGCTGATGGCCTCGTCTTCAGACAAGCTCGAACCTGCCGATACGAGCAAGGACGACTCGGCCTTCTGGCTCTACAGCTCCGGCACGACGGGATTTCCCAAAGGCGCGATCCACCTCCATCACGATATGGTGGTCGCCGCCGACCTGTATGCCCAACAGACCATCGCCTTGGCCGAGTCGGATGTATCCTTCTCCGTCGCGAAGCTGTTCTTCGCTTACGGGCTGGGCAACGGCCTGTACTTTCCGCTCCGCACCGGCGGCACGACGGTCCTCCTGCCCGACAGGCCGGCGCCGCAGAAGGTCTTTGAAGTGATCGACAGGTATCAGCCGACGGTCTTCTACAGTGTCCCCACCAGCTACGCGGCGCTGCTGCATTTGGCGGAGAAAGAAGGGCGGACGAGCCTGGGCAATGTGCGAATGTGCGTCTCGGCGGGCGAGCCGCTGCCAAAGCCGATTTTCGAGAAGTGGCTCGACAGGTTCGGCGTAGAGATATACGACGGCATCGGCTCGACGGAGATCCTGCACATATTCATCTCGAACCGTCCCGGCTGCGTGAAGCCCGGCAGCACGGGCCAGGTCGTACCCGGATACGCGGCCAGGATAGTCGGCGACGACGGAAAAGAGTTCGGCGCCGGCCAGGTCGGCGCGCTTCTGATTAAGGGCGACAGCATCGCAAACGGCTACTGGAACAAGCACGAGCAGACCAAAGAGACATTCCGCGGAGACTGGATCAACACGCACGACAAGTTCCACGTCGATGAGGACGGCTACTACTGGTACGCCGGCAGGACCGACGATATGATGAAGGTCAGCGGCCTAGCCGTCTGGCCCGCAGACGTCGAATCGGTCCTCGCATGTCACCAGGCAGTTTTGGAGAGCGGCGTCGTCGGCGTTCCGGACAAGGACGGCCTCATCAAACCGAGGGCCTATATCGTCCTGAAAGATAAGAACGCCGCATCCGACGAGCTTGTCAAGGAGCTGCAGACCTTCGTCAAGACAAACACCCAGCCGCACAAATACCCCCGAACCATTATCTTCGTGGATGAGCTGCCCAAGACCGCAACCGGAAAAATCAAGCGATACAAGCTCCGCGAAAGGGCCCAGGCCGAGGGGTAGACCTTCGGGAATATCGAAGAGCGGACATCGAATGTTGAATCTCGAAGTATCGATTGTCGAAGCGCAGTTCGAGATGCTACATCCGCACGAGCGCGGAGGCCCAGACGAAGCCCGACCCGAAGCCGACGAGCAGGACCAGGCTGCCGGGCTTGACCATGCCCTTCTTGCGGGCCTGGTCTAACGCTATCGGCAGGCAGGCCGAGGCCATATTGCCGTAATCCTGGACGTTGACGAATACCTTTTCCATCGGCAGGCCCACCCGCTCGATAATCGCCTCGAGCATTCGCAGATTGGCCTGATGTGGGATGAAGACGTCGATGTCGTCTAACGCCAGGCCGTTCGCTTCGAGACATTCGCAGATGCCCCTGGACATCCCTGCCACGCCGTTCTCGAAGACGGCCTTGCCGTCCATCCGGAAGTGGATTCGCCCTGCGTCGATGTCGTTCTTATCCAGCATCGACATTTTTCCAAGTCCGCTGCCCGGCGCCGCGGTGTAAAGCGCCTTTGCGCCGGAGCCGTCGGCGTGGAGATGAGTCGATACTATTCGGGTCTCTGCGTTCTCGGCGGGGCCCACGACGGCCGCCCCGGCACCGTCGCCGAGCAATATCGCGATATTCCGCCCCTCGTAGGAGCCGTCGATCCGCTTGGAGAGTGTTTCCGAGCAGACGATGAGGATGTGCTTATATGTCCCGGCCCGGATGAAATGATCGGCAATCGACATCCCGTATATCAGCCCGGCGCACTGCTCCTTGATATCGAGCACCGGCTTGGGCATCAGGTTGAGCTTCGCCTGGAGGAAGAATCCGCAGCCGGGATCGGCGTGGTCCGGCGTGATGGTGTTCATAATCAGAAGGTCGATATCGCTCATATCAATCCCGGCATCGGCAACGGCGGCGCAACAGGCCTGCACCGCAAGGTCCGAGGCGCTCACGTCGGCCTCGGCATGACGCCTCTGCCGAACGCCGGTCCGCGAGACAATGAATTCGTCGGTAGTCTCCATCATCTTCATTATGTCGAAGTTGGTCACGACCTTCTCCGGCAGATGGTGGCCCGTCCCCATTATTCGTGAAGCAATCGGCATGGTCCTGGTCCTAAAAACAGCGCCAACTACGGTTGGCCGGAATTCTCCGCATATTTAATCGACTCTTTCGCCAACAGCGCACAGTTCTTTTGGAAGAAATTCTCGCTCATCAACTGGGTTCGTTCATACACCTCCGAGCCGAGTTCATTGCCTATCATCTCGCTGCATTTGCCTTCTTTGGTCTCGGCCAGTATCCGCTCATGCCAGGCCTTGGTGGCGGCTATTGCACTATCGAAATAGGTCTTGACCGCGTCACGACCCTTGATTGCCGCGTTGTGGCTAAGACAGACGACCTCGGCGTCGAGCCCCGCAAGCCGCCGTATCGATTTGAGATAAGCCCCGTAATCGGCAAAATAGCAGGGCCAGATGTACTCCGAATCCGGCAGGTAGTAGCCGGTCGCATCGGAGATGATCAGGATGCCCTTCACCGGCTCGTGGAAGCTGAGGCTGCAATCACTGTGGCCCGGCGTTGCAAGGCAATCGAATTTCATATCGCCCACCGTCACCGTATCGCCGTCGGATAGTATCCGGTCAACGGGGATTTTGTTCTGAGCCAACGGTTCGGGTCGGTGCTTGTCGGTGATTGAGCCGGCCTTGATCAGCGCCTCGGTGAGCACGCCGTCGATCTTGCAGAAGTATCCCACCGCTTTTTCCATCGAGAGCGTTTCAGCGGCTTTCGCCGACGCGCAGACCGCTGCGCCGGCGAACATTGCTCGAAATGCCGGCACGGCCATCACATGGTCGGGATGGGCGTGTGTGATGATAATCTGCTTGACGCAATCGGCTGCTTTACCGAGGCCGGCTAATTGCTCGGCGACTACAGGCCCGACTGCGCCCACCCCTCCCTCGAAGATGGCTCCTTCGTCACCGCTGGTGACGAGGAATACGGGATATTCGTTTGTGCCGAGCATCCAAACGCCCTCGGCAACCTCGGCAGGTGGGTTCTTTATCAGCATTTCAATTGCCTTTACAAATCTTGGTTAAGATTGCGATTGTTGCTCTGCTGCAAACAGGGCCGCGCCGAATGCGCCGGTGTATTGCGCATCCGGTGCGATATGCGCCTCGGCGCCGAACGATTCACCAAGCAGCCTGGCTAAGAAAGGGTTGTGCGCAACGACGCCGCCGGTGGCGACCAGCAGGCCCTCGATACGGTCCATTTCCACAATACGCTTGACCACCGAACCGAACGCCCCGCGAACAATATCGGCGACGTTTACGCCCGCGCGTATTTTCTCGAGCACCTCCGTCGCCGCGAAGACCGTGCAAAAGCTGCCGAGCGATATATCCTTCGTGGAGCTCTCGGCCAGGGCATTCAATTCCGAGATGTCCAGCGAGAGTCGGTGAGCAATCTCCTCGATAAATGCGCCCGTTCCCGCGGCGCATTTGCGATTCATTTTGAAGCTTTTCCTTTTGCCGGCGTCGTCGAGATGTATGATCTTGCTGTCCTGCGCGCCGATATCTATTACCGTGATGCACTGTTTGAAATGGAAGTATGCCCCTTTGCCGTGACATGCGATCTCCGTCATCTTTGCATCGGCCCATGGGACATTGTCCCGCCCGTACCCGGTTGATAGCGATCCGGCGATTTGCGAGCGATCGATGGATACATCCGCACAAGCATCGGTCAGGAGCTGTTCAGACGTTTTGGCGTAATCGACGCCGGATCGTCCGATCGCCTTTGCGATGATTCGCCCCGCCCGGTCGATTATGACGAGCTTGGCGGTCGAGGCCCCTATGTCAATGCCGCAATAGTATTCCATCGTCTTAGCCCTGCGAGAGCTGCTCTATGAAGGCCTCGACATTCGTTCGTGTCTGCTCTTCGGAATAGAGCCGAAGGTCGTTCAGGTCGCCATCGATGATCACGAAAGGCTTGCCCGTTTTTCCCTGGATTCGCTGGGGCATATCGTACCGGCTGTTCGAGTTGTTCGGGCAGGTCTTGGCGTTGTGGTAGAG
The DNA here is from genome assembly GCA_016933985.1 of Sedimentisphaerales bacterium. Lineage (GTDB taxonomy): Bacteria > Planctomycetota > Phycisphaerae > Sedimentisphaerales > Anaerobacaceae > JAFGCD01. Next base: position 7,666 of record JAFGTU010000485.1, read on the forward strand.
CACGCCGTCAACCTTGAACTTCTCGATCATCCGCTCTATGTATGCCTCCTTCGGCTCGTCGCTTCGGCAGATAAATAGCTCGCTGTAAGCCCGCGCCATCCCCTCGAAGGGCTTATCCGGGTCAAGCGCCTCGAATACCCAGCTATTGCAGTATGTCGATGCGACAACAGCCGTGCGAAGCTCCATGAACTGCAGAGCAAGATTCTTGAGCTTTCCCCAAATCGGCATCCCCTCCCAATAAACTCGATGCTTCTCGCCCTGGACGGCGCCGATGCCGTCGGCAATTCGCTGCTTCAATTCAACCAGGAGAATCTCGTAGTAGTCGATGGCCTCCTGCGTGCCGCGAAGGACAACAGCCGGGCCCATCTGGATCGTCCCGTCGAAAAACGTGATCGGCGAAGGCACGTTCGCCGCCGTTTCCAGAACAGCCTTCCACAATTCCGTGCACTTTCTCGATAGCCTAACGACCTCTTTAAGCTTATCGTAATCGAGCTTGACCCCCGCTATTTTCTGGAGCGGCTCAACAAGGCCCTCGATCTGCCTGGCCACGGATGTCAGGATGGCGCCGTCAAGCGCGCCGATGGCCCGCGGGGTATGAACGCCGACGCAGGGCACATTCCACTCGCGGGCGTAAAAGCTGAACCAATCTTTCACATCCCGGCACTGATTCGTGTTGAAGACCAGCACGTCGGCCTTGGGCGGGCCCGGCAGGTTCATCTTGTTCAAAGGACTCTGGCCCTTCAGGTACGACCCTATGTCGCTGGTCAGGTACGAGCATATATCCGGCGAGAAACCGCGGGCGTTCGCCTCCGGAATAAGGTCGGTAGCCATTCGCGTTGCGCCGAGCATCGCCCCGTGGTTCTCAGGAAAATACACCAAAAATCCCAATGCCCGCAGCAGCTCGGCCGGGCCGACACTCGTGCACCACGCGACTTTCTTGCCCGCAGCCTCCGCCCCGCAAAGCTCCGTGAAATACTGCCCCATCACGCCGCGCATATTCTTACTGGCTGCGAAATCCTTCAATTCTACCGATGACGCCATAATCAGACTCCTGCCCTTTCTTTCAGCAACCTGCAAGGCTGAAAACGCTCGCCGAATCTCCCAACAAGCGATTCCAGTCGATGTATCACTTCATTTATCCCGAGGTCATAAGCATATTTCAGCACGCCGCCCCGAAAATCGGGAAACCCCGTTCCCAATACCATCGCAACGTCGATATCCGACTCGCGCTGGGCGATTTGCTCCTCGACAACACGGAACGCCTCGGCGGCCATTCGCATAATCAGCCGATCCGTTACCTCGGCGGCATCGATTTCGCGGGCCGCCTTGCCGGCTTGCATTTGCACGTCTGCGATAATACTTCGAGTCAGGTCGCTATCCTGTGGAGTATAGTCGCCTTGCCGGTACGTGTAAACCCCCGCACCCGTTTTCTGGCCCAGACAGCCCCGTTCCACAAGTGACAGAGCGACCTGCGAGAGAGGTAGGTGATATGAAAACGCGCTGCACATTTGCTTGTCCGTCAGGGCGAGAATATCGATCCCAGCCATGTCTATCAGCGTCAAAGGCCCCATCGAAAAACCAAAATCGACCATCGTCGCGTCGATAACACGCGGCTCGGCTCCGTCTTCCAGTAATTGAAACGCCTCTTTCAAATACGGTATAAACAGCCGGTTGACGACAAACCCCGCTCGGTTCTTCACCAGGATAGGCGTCTTGCGAATATCTTTGACGAGCTTCATGGCCGTCGCGATAACACCTGCATCGGTGTCCACGCGTCGAATCACCTCCACTAAGGGCATTGCATGGGCCGGATTGAAGAAGTGCAGGCCGGTCAGCCGTTGCGGATGGTTCAGGCACTCAGCCAGAATGTCTAAATCTATCGTCGAAGTGTTCGATGCGATAATTGCATCGCTTCGACAGACTGCCTCAATCTGTGACATTACCCCACACTTGACCGCCACGTCCTCGAACACCGCCTCAACAACAAGGTCCGCCTTGCCGATATCGTTCCAGTCCTTTGCTCTGGAAATCCGCCCAAGCACCTCCTCCGCCCGCTGTCGGCTCATCTTGCCCTGCTGGATTCTTCTTTCGAGCGAATTGCCAATCCTCGCAAGCGCCTTTTCGACGGCTTCTTTCTCCGCATCGGTTATCACAACTGGTAAGCCCGAAGCGGCAAACGCCTGCGCAATCCCCGTCCCCATCGACCCCGTCCCGACCACCGCAGTCGCGGCAATATTCATCGCTGCAGCCGCATCGAGTTCCGGTATCTTGTTTGTCTGCCGTGCGGCGAAGAAAAGGTATATCTTGTTCCGAGCCGCAAGTGTCTCCATGCACTCGGCGAAGCCTTCCTGCTCGGCTTTCAGCCCCGCCTGGCACGAGTCATCTATGCCCATCCGCACGGCGTCGCTGACCTTCTTGGGAGCGATGATCTCAGGCCGAGCCTTCTCGATGAGTTGTTGCGCTTGTCGGAATGCCTCGTCGTTGGCCGCTATATCGGAAATCTTGTCGGTTCGTTGGCTGGTTACGGTCGGTCGCTTGCCCGACTGCAACAACTCATAAGCCGTTTCAATAAGCTCATCCGCCTCGCACACCCTATCGACGAGTCCCAATTCCAACGCCTCATCGGCCTTGATCGGCTTGCCGGTCAGGATCATCTTCAGCGCCGCCTCGACGCCTATCAGCCTCGGCAATCGCTGCGTCCCCCCGGCCCCCGGATTGATTCCTAGCGTGACTTCAGGAAAACTAAATTTGGTTCTCCGCGTGCATACTCGAAAATGACAGGCCATCGCAAGCTCCAGCGCGCCCCCTATCACATTGCCCGCCATTGCCGCGGCGCAGGGCTTTCGCGAATTCTCAACAGCGTCGAATGCCTCCTGGAATATGCGCGACGTCCGTATCGCGTCGTCGGCTGAAGCGATCTCCTTGAAGATATTCACATCCGCGCCGGCGCTGAAATGCTCATCAATTCCGGTCACGATGATCCCGCGAACATCCTGGTCGGCGTTGGCACGACTAACCGCGGCTGTGAGCTCCTCGAGCAGCTCGAAGCCGATTGCATTGAGCGGCGGATTGTTCAGACGCACCGTGGCGATGCCCGCTGATTTGCTGTACTCGATCATATTGGTTGGGCTTGCCTGATGTTTCGGTTAAGGTAAAAGTTTTGCAAAATTGCAGGTTAGGCCTACTTAACAAAAGAAAAAATTGTTCTTTGATTTTTTCTTTTTAGCGGTAACAGATTGTGCCGCAAATAGTAAGCTGATTATTGAAGAAAATCATAAAACAGATTTTCTTCAACAATATAGGCCTAACCTGCAATTTTGCAAAAGTTCGGTTAGACTTCAAGGGTCAGCTTCAGAGAATCTTTCGCGCATTCGGCGTACATCTCGAAGGCCTCCGGCGCCTTGTCCCACGGCATTCGCGGAGTCACCATCTCGGTAAGGGCCGAGGCCCGCTCGTCGAGCACCATGTCCGCCGCCGTCTGGAAGAACGCCCCGCACTCCGGGCCAACGCACGTATTTATCTGGATATTCCGCCGAAAGACGTGATACCACGGAAACTCCTGCAGCTCGTAGTGCGGCATCCCGAAGACGAACAGCCTGCCCCCGACCCTCGGCAAATATGCAGCGGTCTTGAGCGATTCGACGTAGCCCGCCGCCTCCACTACGAAATCGACCATTTTTTCAGCGGTCAGTTTTTTAACTGTCTCGACAACATTCTCTTTCGAGGCGTCGATAACGTGGTCGGCTCCGTAACGCTTGGACCATTCCAGCCGCCAGTCCAGCAGGTCCGTCGCAATAACCGAGCTCGCCCCCATCAGCCGAAGAGTGTGCGTGAATACCAATCCCATCGGCCCTTGTCCGATCACCGCGCAGCTCTGGCCGATTACGTCATCCGTTCGCGTCATCGCCCGAAGAATCGTCGCCAGCGGCTGCGCTACCACCAGCGCAGCGGGGTCTGGAGCATCCTGCGGCAGGCGCGCAATGGCCGGTGGGCGGCAAAGGATGTACTCGGCGAAGCCGTAATAGCCGTGCGGCTGGGCAAGCACCAATGTTCCCTCTTCCCAGCCTTCGCACCGGGATTCGGCTATGACGCCGATATTCTCGTGCCCGGCCCAGCCCACCGGGTTGGGAAAGTCGATATTGCCCCATAGCCCTTCGCCGGTATATTGGCCCATATTGCTCCCACAAAGCGCAACGTGCGTGCACCGCACGAGCACCTCGCCTTCGCCCGGTTCCGGTTTGGGTGCATCGTCCAACATCGCAATCTTTCTCGGCTCAACTATCTGAATCGCTCGCATCGGTCACCTCACTAACTGCCGAATCGCCAACGGCATCCAACGTCGATATCAACAACGAGATTAGACCAGATAACCGCAGCCCGGACAAGCGCAAAAAGGCCCTTAATAAGTCCTGTTCGACCAAACCATCCCAACAATAAGACTTTTCCCTTGACTTCTGTCCCCGTATTATATTGTGATACTCACAACTCTTACAGAACTCTGACTAATCGCAGTAGGAGACGAACGATGAAGAATCAGAATCAGAGAGTAGCTTCAGTTGGGCATTTGGTGATGGTTGCATTGACTCTGGGCGTTTTTCTTGGATTGGCTGTCGGATGCGGCGGATGCGGGATGCCCAAGAATATGTCCGTCGGCGGGTATGACCACAAGGATATGAGCAAATCGCAATACCGCGACATTATCCTGGAGCAGGCCGAGACCTTGGCCGGCACAACCAACCCGGAGGATTGGCGAACCGCCGCAAAGTATTACGGCTCCATCGGAATGCTGGATGAGATGGATCGCTGCATACGCAAATATGTTGAAAAAGAGCCTGAGGTCGGAATAGACCTAATCTACGTCGGCGAGCAGGTTCATCAGTTTTACGAGGGCAAGAAGAAATAGCCTTCCGCCAGGCTTGCTTTCATGGACCTTCCCCCGGCATTTTGAAGAGTTCGCCGGTCTGTTTAAGATTCTCTTGTTTCTCCTCATTGAGTCCGATTTCTTCGTCGGTCAGGTAGCAGGCGGGGTCGGGGGCCCAGGGGTCGTTGAATTGCAGGTCGGCGCGGACTCGCAGGCTTCCGCCGCAGGCGTCGAAGAATTTGCACAATCTGCACCGGCCCTTGATATACCTCCTTCTATTCCTAAGCCCTTTTAGCAACGGCTCATCGGGGTCGGTCCATATCTCGCTGAAGGGCCTCTCGTGGACGGTGCACAAATCATAATGGGTCCAGAACTGGTCGGGATGGACGTTGCCGTTGTAGTCGATACAGCCTATGCCGACTCCGCTGCTGTACAATCCACCGCCGTTCCAGGTGAGGAGCTTCCAGACGTTCTCGGCGCGTTGCGGGTCCTTTTCTAACAGCTTGAGATAGAGATATACGCCATCGACGTGGTTATCGACGGTCAGAATGTCGGTTTTCCTGCCGGCCTGCTTGTACTGCTCGGTTTTTGCCAGGATCATCTCGATTGCCTCGCGGCTTTGGGCGTGGGTGAGGTCGTCGGCGCTGATGGCCCCGCCTCGGCCGCTGGGGACTAAGTGATAAAAGCAGGCCCGCTCGATGTTCTCGGCCTCGAAGAAGTCGAAAAGGGCCTCCAAGTCCTGGACGTTCCTCTGGGTCAGCGTCAGCCTAAGGCCGATCCGCACGCCGGCGGCCTGGCAATTCCTTATCCCCGTAACGGCCTTATCGAATGCCCCGGCGACCGCCCTGAATTTGTCGTTGATCTCGCCGATGCCGTCTAAGCTGATGCCGACGTAAGAAACGCCCCTGGCCTTAATCATGGCCGCCTTTTCTTCTGTAATCAGCGTGCCGTTGGTGGAAATGACGGTTCGCAGGCCCTTTCCGGCGGCGTATTCTATCAGGTCAAACAGGTCCGGCCGCATCAACGGCTCGCCCCCGCTGAACAGCACGGATGGGCAGCCGAACCGGGCCAGGTCGTCCAGGACCTCCTTCGCCTTTTGCGTCGAGATGTCGTTGAACGGCTTGCCTGCGCCGCTGTCGTTATAGCAGTGGACGCACTTTAGGTTGCACGCCCTGGTGATGTTCCAGACGACGATGGGGCGCCTTTCCGATGCCTTTTTCGGCACAATTTCGCCGGGGCGCTCTCCGGCGCCTTCTTTGCCGTAACGAAGCCAGTCGCCCGGCGTTACCTGGTCACAATACAACTTGCTGATATTTATCATTCTAAATCCTTACTCATCAATAACTTACTGTTGGGCTGTTGAAAACCCCTTGCTTTCTGATAAGACATTATACACCAAACGGCCGCGGGATGGCACGTCTGTCGTATCGCGTATGTCGTATCGCGTATCGCGTATTGCGTGTTGCGGGGGATGAATTGGGTTTGATTGGGTTTGTTTTTTCTGGTCCGGTTGGGGGAAATATCTGCATAATGCTTTTCGCAGCAAGGAGTTAAGGTTATTTTGCCTATTTTGAAATTGGGTTTGTTTTGCATAATTGACCGATGGCCACGAAGGCACGGAGGCACAAAGGCGCGAAGAAAATAGCCACCGAGAGCACAGAGGACACCTATGAAGAGCTCGTAGTCAAGTGATAC
>JAFGTU010000486.1 GCA_016933985.1 Sedimentisphaerales bacterium
CGGCAACCAGAAAACATGATAACCAATAGCCAACCCAACCGCAACACCATAAAAAAACCTCCACCCCCGCGTTCAGCCGACGCCGGAACGGCGACGCCGCCAGCAACATCCGCCCCAGAGGATACATCGTTTGCACACGCAGAATCCTGAGCTATATTACGGTTACTCGACGTCCGGCAGGAAGGCTGATGCTGGCAGTTGTGTGTCAATTCTGTAAGAGAGGAACGGTTCTACGCGCTTAATGACCGGCCATAACTCTCGAACACCCTGCGAAAGTGAAATCCGTAGATAGCCAGCGTCACTGCCAAATGGAAATAACGCGGGCTTCTGAGCGACCAGAGAATCAGTCTCCAATAATGAAACCTGCCCTTATCCCATATTCCCAGACGCCAGACGGACCTCACAAGAGCCATGATGTCGCTGAAGCCGACTCTCATCGCAGCTTTGCACTGCGGTCTGTAATTCCGCAGGAATGTCAGAACGCGCTCATAGTAGTATTTGTTTGAATAGACTGTCTTAACGACTTTCTGGTAGCCGTTCAGAAGGTCCTGAAGATTCATCTTAGGGACGAAGTTGATGGAGAAATCCGTATTGTTGCCTGATGAGTATTTCAACAGTCTGTTCTCGCTCTTAAGCCGACGATAGAGTGCCGTGCCCCGCGGGGCGTTGAGCAGTCCCACCATCGCCGTGGGGACACCGCTTTCCTGGATGAACTTGATCAGGCTATCGAAAATCGACGCCTTGTCGGTGTCAAAACCGAGAATGAAACCCGCCTGAACCTCCATTCCGAACCTCTGGATCTTCTTGACGCACTCCAAAAGGTCCCGGCCCTTATTCTGGACTTTGTTGCACTCTGCCAGGCCATCCTCGCTGGTTGTCTCAATGCCGATGAACACGCAGTTAAATCCCGCCTCAGCCATCAGATGCATCAGCTCCTCATCATCGGCAAGATTGATCGAGGCTTGCGTGTTGAAGGTGAACGGGAATTTCCTTTCCTTCATCCAGTCGGCAATGGCAGGCAGAATTTCCGCCTTGAGCTTGTTCTTGTTGCCGATAAAGTTGTCGTCAACAATAAACACCTGCCCCCGCCAGCCCATAGAATACAGGCTCTCTAGCTCCGCCACCATCTGCTCTTTGGTTTTTGTCCGTATCTTGTGTCCGAGCAACGTTGTGACATCACAGAACTCGCAGTTGAAGGGGCATCCGCGAGAGTATTGAATGGGCATCAGCGCGTACTTCTTGATCCTGGCAAGCTCCCAGAGCGGAACCGGCGTCTTGCCCATGTCGGCGTGCTCGCGCGTGCGGTAATACGGTCCCGCGATGCCGCGCTCGAGCTCTTGTAGAAACACGGGCAGAGTGATCTCGGCTTCATTGAGGACAAGATGATCCACATCCAGGAAATATTCCGGCATGGCCGTGAACAACGGACCGCCTGCGACGGTTCTTGCGCCGAGCTTCTTGCAGCGGTCTATAACCCGGCGCGCCGAGTCTTTTTGAATGGACATGCCTGTTACAAAAACGTAATCGGCCCATCTGATATCCCGGTCGCGCAATTTCGTGACCGCCATATCGACGAGCCTCTTGTCCCAGTCCTTCGGCAGCATTGCGGCAACTGTCAGTAATCCCAGCGGAGGCAAAGAGGCCTTCTTGGAGACGAACTTCAAGGCGTGTCCAAACCCCCAAAATGTCACTGGGACATCCGGATTCACCAGTAATATATTCATGACTATACCCCCGGCAACGACTCTCGGCGATTTGAGAGGATGAAAAAGAGCCAGGGCGCCCTATGATCCAACCTCAGCAGGCAATTTGCAGCGGAAAAGGCCCTGCCGTTTGGCAGGGCCTTTCGATTCCTTCAAGCCTTGTCGTCTGGTTATGCCGGAGTTACGTTGACTGCACAAGGGCCTTTTTTGCCCTGGCCGACCTGAAACTCGACACTCTGGTTTTCATCGAGCGATGCATAGCCCGATGTCTTGATCTCCGAATGGTGGACAAACAAGTCTTCGCCGCCGCCATCGGGAGTAATAAAACCAAATCCCTTACTCGAATTGAACCATTTTACTTTACCTGTACTCACTAATACTTCTCCTTGGCCTGTCTTAGGCCACACAACTAATATCTCTCGATTTCAATATTGGGGGGATGTCCTTGAGAGATGAGAGGACTACCCCCAGCAAACATTTGTTACACGACATCCGCAATTTGGATGTCGATTGTTAAGTCTTTCCCTGCTAACAGTCTTTGACCAATTCCTTATGGCACGGCCGGTATGCCGCCGCCGCTGTTCAAGATTCTTGCATTCGCGTGGTTCCATGCCGATCATATCACTTGTGCCGGTTTCCAGTTCCAGGAGCGCATAGCCCCTCGATTTAAGTACAGCCTGTCTTTCGAGAGAACTGCCACAAACTAATGAAACGATGCAAGAGGGAGGTCTTGAGGCCGGAGTCCAATGAAGCAGAGTGCTTTTGCTTCAAGGCTTCACTACGTGATCATCTCAAATCTATACATTACTATTTACTATTATATCGACCTTTGCCAAGAACACAAGCAGAAAAAAATTTTATTTTTCGAGTAGGATTATCACCTCTGCCCCTTACCCTTGGAACTTCAAGAGATCATTGAGATCAGCGTGCAACCTCGCTTCTTGTAAACCACTGGCAATACAGCACTTATGGAATGTCTATCAATCGAATCGCTCAACACGCCGCCCATAAAGAAGGGTGAAAGACGGGATTCGAACCCGCGACCCCTGGAACCACAATCCAGTGCTCTATCCGACTGAGCTACTTTCACCGCAATTGGTCAAACCAACGAGCATTTAATCCTATCAAGCTGCCCCCTCCGTGTCAATCCAGAATTTATCCCGCCCCACCGGGTGCAGGTACTACAACATTCAAGAAATGTTGCGGATTCGAATGCAAAGGCATCGGCGGGCTATACGTTCGCCGTATGTTTAGCTTTTATTGCGTCTCTGATTTGCCTGTTAATCCTGACGCTGCACCATGCTTGGCCGCACATTGAGCAGTAGTCCGCCGAGGATGACTGGCCTTCGCCAATTTCCTTGCATGCCTCGACGTGCATTCTTTGGGCCGTCTGCGGATCGAGGGATTCGGCTAGGTGCGTTTGCCAGTCGAGATTTGCCCTGGCCGTGCTGAGTCTTCTATCCTTTTCAGCGGCGCCTTTTAGGCCGCGAGCGATATCGGCGGCGTGGGCCGCAATCTTCGAGGCCATTACGCCCGCGCGGACATCGTCGGCGTCGGGCAGGCCCAGATGCTCTCTGGGCGTGACATAGCAAAGGAAAGACGCCCCGTAAAATGCCGCCGCCGTTCCGCCTATTGCGGAGGTAATGTGGTCGTAACCGGGGGCGATATCC
>JAFGTU010000487.1 GCA_016933985.1 Sedimentisphaerales bacterium
AGCGCGGCGGCGACAAGACGATTCCCCGCGACGCCCTTTACTATATCGAGCGCGCGGATTATCGGCACGCCGCTGGACAGCAGCACGCCGAGGGTCCTGGCCATGCGGGCTATCTCCAATTTCAGGAATAAGCGACCGAACAAAGGCAGGGTGAGCCTGAAGCGATCCCATCTCATTCTGCCCTGGTCGGTTCTGAGCCAGGCCGCGACCGCAAAGAAAGCTCCGCAACCCGCCGCCGGAAACAGCAGCCAATATGCCCTCATAAATGAGCAGATTGATATCAGCAATTTCGTCGGCCAGGGAAGCTGCCGGTTCATCTCGAGGAATATCTGTGTTATGCTCGGCACAACGAACGACAGCAGAAATATCACCACCCCAAAGGCCACAGCCGCCATCATCAGAGGATATGCAATTACCGACCTGATTTTGCCTGATAGGCGGACTTTTGTTTCAAGCATCTCGGCCAGCTTGCGGAGGACGTCCTCCAGGGCGCCGCTTGATTCGCCTGCTTCCACCATGTTGACGAATACGTTCGAGAATATATCAGGATACTTGCCGAATGCGGCGGAAAGAGCAAGGCCCTCGTTGACATCGTCGCGGATTCGCCCGATGACCTGTGCGAGAGGGTCGGCCTGCGAACCGAAGCGAACGACTTTCCGCAAGGAATGACCGCCGGTTTCCTGCAAGCCGACAGCCGGCCGAGTGTCCCGTCCGCCGCCGGCAGACTCGACCAGTGCCGACAGGGCCGGCGTCAGCGACATCCCGGCGTGCAGAAGCGTCGCCAGTTGCCTGGTCAGACGCGCGATTTCTTTCCTGCCGATCCTTCGGACGATCTCAGGCGGCAGTTTTTCTATGTGCGCATCAGAACGCCCCCCACGCTGAGGCGGCTGAGGTCTCGAAGGCGCCTTCTCGGCAGCGACAATATATTCAGTAAGCGGCATCTTCGGTCACCCCGTAGTCTGCGTGGACACTATCCTGCGTAACTCTGAAGACTTCTTCGAGTGAAGTAACACCGACCAACGCCTTACGAAGACCGTCGGCTCTCAAGGTGATCATCCCCTTTTCAATCGCAGCGCGTTTGACGACGTGTGAATCGCAGCGCTGCGTTATCATCGTTTTGATCTGGTCATCGACAATCATCTGTTCGAAGATGCCCGTCCTGCCGAGATACCCGGTATTGAGGCAGCTTTCGCACCCGAGCCCTTTATAGAACTCGCCATCGATGCGTGAATCGCCGAGCTCTCGTTCGGCCATCGCGATTGTGTGCTCGTGCGATCCCTGGGGGACTTTGCACTGCGGACAGATTACCCGCACCAGCCGCTGCGCTATAACCGCCACGACCGAAGAGGAAATCAGGTAAGGCTCGATCCCCATATCTATAAGCCGCGTTACAGCCGAGGCGGAGTCGTTGGTGTGCAAGGTGCTCAAGACGAGATGGCCCGTGAGCGAGGCCTGGATGGCAATCTCAGCCGTTTCGAGGTCGCGGATCTCACCGATCATAATCACATCGGGGTCCTGCCTTAAGATGTGGCGCAGACAACTTGCGAAGGTCAAGTCAATCTTGGGCCTGACCTGCATTTGGCCTATCCCTGGCAGTTGGTACTCTATCGGGTCTTCGACGGTAAGTATGTTGCGCTCCTCGCAGTTTAGCTCGTTAAGGGCCGCGTATAGGGAGGTGGTCTTGCCGCTGCCTGTGGGGCCCGTAAGGAGTATTATTCCGTGGGGCATTGATATCAATCGCCGAAAAGTTCCGAGCACATCGGCGTTGCAGCCAATCTGATTCAGCGTCAATTCCGCCCTGCTTCTATCGAGCAGCCTGAGCATTACCCTCTCGCCGCCGAGCGTCGGGATGACGGAGACGCGAATATCGACAAGGTCTTCTCCAATCTTGATGCGGCTTTGACCGTCCTGCGGCAGTCTGCTCTCGGCAATATCAAGATTCGCCATTATCTTGAGCCTCGAAAGCAAGGCTGGAATTTGCTGCCTATCCAGAGCGGCGACATTGTGAAGTACCCCATCGACACGAAAACGCACACGCGCCTCGTTCTCGTATGGCTCGATGTGAATATCGCTTGCCCGGCTGCGCACGGCCTGAAAGAAGATCCTGTTGGCAAGCTTGACAACAGGGGCCTTGCTGGCGATACTGAGCAGGTCCTCGGCGCGGGTTTGAACGGAAGACGCATCAAGGCTGCTATGCGCTTCGTCCGGTTCAGAGACAAGCTCCAACTCTCTCTCGACGGCGCCGCCGTTTTCATAGTAGCAGAGACTTATGGCCTTCTCTATCTCGTCAGCCGGGCAAACCACCCGCACGCACGGTTGATTCAAGATACCCACAATCGCATCGTAAGCTTCGATGTTCAACGGGTCTGCCAGAGCGACCGCCGCCGTCCCGTCCTCAAGCGTAATCGGGATCGCGCACTGGTTCTTCAGAAATTCCAGCGGAAGCTTCCTCACCAGGTCCGGAGTCAACTGTTCGGGTGAAATAGACTCGATGCATTGACCGGGCTGCATGAGGTTGCAAAGATCCCCGTAAGTCCCGTGAGTCCCGTAACTCCCGTAAGAGACATCTTGTGACAGGGCCCGTGGGGGCTGGCGCGGCGCGTCGTAAAACGCCGCAAGACCAGAGTTCCGTGCTGTGCGCCCGTTGAATTGCATACTAACCGATCAACCTCCTCGGCAGCGAATAAAGAGACGAGCCATCGTCACTTCTTCTCATTCCTGCGCTTGAAATCCTCTATCGCGGGTTCTGTCTCATCTCGTTTCTTTTGAGTGATATCGTTCAAATCGGTCTGACTTCCCAACCGATAAGGCGTGATAAAGAGAAGCAGATTCGTCTTTTGCAGGCTGTCTTTGCGGTACTTGAAGAGGTTGCCCAGCACAGGTACGTCGCCAAGCAACGGGACCTTCTTCTGAATAATAGTCTTATCGTCTCGAATAAGACCGCCTATCACGACGGTGCTGCCGCTTTCCATTGACACGACCGTTTGAGCCTCCCGCTTGGCCGTTGTGGGCGTATTGGCCGAAGCGCCCGTCGTGCCTTCAATAAGTTTTGTGAACGTGGTGTTCACATCAAGCCTCACCAATCCGCCCTGGCTGATATGAGGCGTTATATCGAGAGTGATCCCGACGTCCTTATAGTCGAAGGTGTCTATCACCGTCGGCGTCAGAAAGTCAGAGGTCTCGGTGATTCTGGATTCCACGACATAGGGGATGTTCTCGCCGACCACTATTTTAGCTTGATTGTGGTTGGATGTTAGGATATGCGGCGTCGAGAGTATATTCACGCCGGTCATTTTGTTCAGGACGTACAGAACTGACCCGATTGATCGATTGGTGCCGGCTCCCTTGTACATACCGACGGCCAGTCCTTCGAGAGTGCCGCTGGCCACAACAGATCTCGGTCCGAAATTCGTCAATCCGAAACCTCTGACACTGCCGTCCACAGACTGATCAAGCGTCGCCCAGTCAACCCCGATTTCTTTGACGCTGTCTTCGGTTACCTCTACGATGAGCATCTCAACCAGCACCTGTTCTCGAACGATATCGAGCTTCTCTATGATCTGGCTGATAACCTCGAAATCCTGAGGCGAGCACGCAATTATCAAGGCGTTTGTGCTCTCGTCCGCAGTCACCTGGACGGGCTGGGCCGCTTCAATCGCCCCTGACACCTTCAAGTTGGCTAAAGCTGCTGTCAGTGACTGGGCCGTCTCCTTGGCATCAGCGTTTTGCAGGTACATTACCTGAACGTTGTTTGAACCAATCGAGCGCTCAACGTCAAGCTTCTCCACAAGTTCACGGATTGTCTGCGTATCCTGAGGGTTGGCCACCACAATCAGAGAGTTTGTCCTTTCATCGGGCAGGATTCTCAGACCCGCCTGCGCCTGAGCGTCCGCTCGATTCCGCCCGGCTGATGACGAAAGCACAGATTCGCCGGCCATTATGCGATTTATCTGCTCGCTGAGCACCTGGGCCGATGCAAACTTCAGAGGAAACACCGAGGTGTCCTCTTTTGAGCCGGCCACGTCAAACTTTTCGATGATTCTTGCAAGACGGCGTATATTCGAGGATGTGTCGGTCACGACAATCGAATTTGTGCGGGCATAGGTTGACATCTGCGAATCGCCCGCAAGGAACGGCTGAATGATCCGACTAACCTCCTCGGCATCGGCGTATTTCAGCGGCATGATCTGCGTGACAATCGTATCGACAGACGGAATTTGCTCGGCGTCGCTGCCGATACGCACGTTCAGACTGCGTTTTGCTGCATCGGCCTTTGGTACTATCTTGACCAGGTCTCCCGCCGGAACAGCCGCATAGCCCTGAACATCCAGAATCGATTCAAGCGTGCCGTACAAGTCGCCAAGCCGTATCTTCGTGGGCGACATCACGGTAATGGGACCTGCCACGCTCTTGTCCACGACAAAATTGATGCCCGTTATGTCGCCGATGGTCTTGAGGACTGCATGAATATCAACCTTATCGAAGTTTAAGGATATCAATTCGTCGGCCATCCCCGGCTCATTAAGCGCAGGCGCATTGACAGTCATTACGCCAGACACAGACTCGGCGGTACTCGAACTCGTCCCCGACCCCGCAGAGACCTCAGCGGTAGCACGCTGCGCCTCGGTTGAGCCTAAACCGCCGCCGATTGCCGGCGGCACCACAGCCGAATTGTATCCGGTCAGTCTCGCCCCCGCCACAGCACCAGACGAGACCGGCGAAGGCACGCCTGAGACTCTGTCACTAACCCCTGCTATACTTGCATTCGCCGTGTACAATTGCGCGCTCACGTCCGCCGCCTCCCCTGCCGAATACAGTTGCTCAGGTTCCGGCGTCAGAGTCTGCGGCGATTCCGCAGACGTGCGATTAGATTTACAGCCGACCGAGACGACGCTCAGCAAAATGGTAAGGCATAGGAGATTTCTTGCAGCGTCGGCTGGTTTGTATTGACTTGTTCCTGGATTCTTTCTGAGCATCTGTTTCACCTGATCACATAAGGTTATCAAATTCATTTTCATCACTGCAAATCGAAGGTAAGCTCCTTCGTCGCACCGCCTCGCGAAAGCTCCATGCTAATGCTCGGCTGCGACTTGGCCTTTTGAAAGACCTGGAAAGCCTTTTGCAGACTGGTCAACTGCTGCCCGTTCACACGACGAATAATATCTCCGTTCTCCAGCCCGAGCAGTTCTGCTGCGAAGACCTTCTCTATGCCGGTTATTCTAAGCCCTTCGACTATTCCATTAGCGCCATAAGGCTCGACAGCCGCCTTGCTCAGTATTTCCTCGACGCACCCGATTCTCGAGGCCAAGCCGGCGGAAGACTGCCCGCCAACTCGATTTGCCGGCAGGTAAGGCGCCGGATTGACCGCTTTGACCTTGCCCTCGGCCTGACCCGCAGAATCGGCCAGGCGGGCGGCCTCAGCGGCCTTGAGATTCAAGGCTTTTACACGCCCGTTGTGCAGAAAAATGACGGCATTCTGCTCGATGCTTTGAATTGTCGCGCCGGCAACGGTCTGACCCGGCCGGTAAAGACCAAGCGCCTTCGTTGCTGTATCCTTAATAATTGCGCGGGAAATCGCAGGGCTTCCGCAGACTGTGCCGACCAATTCGATGCCCAACTCGCCGGCAACGGACGGCAAACCGCCTGCCTTACCGTCGGCCGATGGTTGCTCACCGGTCCCAAATATCCCTCGCTCGACTATAACCGAAAAATCGTCAGACGACTCCCGGCCCGAAGCATCTTCCTGAGTCGGCCCTCCACTCTCGCTGCCGCCCGCCGATGCTGGCAGAAACAATTCCACGGCATTTCGACGCACCAGCACAGTCGAGCCGCCCGTATAGACCAGAAGTAGAACTATCGCTAACTTACTTATGAGCAACACCTTATGAGTATTCACGTGATTGCCTTTCTTTGCCGGAATATACTTTCTTCACAGAAGAAACATCGTCTGGTTGCCCCCCATACTTAACCAGCGAGTCCGTCTGATTACCCGCCGTACGTGCACCTCCTCCATTTAGCACAATTCCGGGCCGGGAGCGGGGTGTTATCAGACGATGACGCCAATCCCATTCGCCTAAATAGGCTGGAAAAAGGTGGTTTGAATCGTACCTTCCCATAACCGCAAGTTTACGCCACAACTTCATAGAAATGCTCTCCTACTCGCAGGGATAATCGGCACAAATCGACACCGTATCCGACGCATACTCCTCATTTTGCAATTCAGACCAACGATCGCTCAGTAATGCAGCGGCGTGAACTACACCCAATGCCCCTCCTCTTATTGGGTATCCCGATAGGGGTATGCCTCCGGCTGGGTACAATCTGCCTGTTTCTCGGACGGTCCCGCAATAGACTGCTAGTCCCGGAATATTCTGATTTTTTTTAGAATTCCGAATTTCTTCTTGACAAGCCAGCAGCATCTCTTTCAAATAACCCTAATGATGTGACTCCGAAAGGAGGAGGCCATCTTCGGTTTACCCCGGGAGGGTGGCCGTGTTTTGTGTATAAACGGATTGATAACTGCTCCGTAAGGAGGCGGGAATGCGTGCAAAGGCACGATGCAGACGCCTGATACTGTTCCTGTTGCTCAGTCTTGCAATGGCTGCGCGGGGTGCGCAGTCTGTTGATGATTGCGGCGCGCCGCATCTCTCAGATACCCTCTGCTGCGGCTCGCGAGCCGACTACCCTGCTCTGTCAGCATTTGACCGGGCCGACGACACCTGCAACACGTACCTGGCTCGTATCGGCAAGGAGCTTCTCGATCCGCCCGCGCATGCCGTCGAGCAAAATGCTCTTCCTGAAGGGGCCAAGTTGCTGCCTGGCGTCCCGGCTGCCATCTTTATGGTTTTGACGGGTTTTCTATGTGTTTCCTTCGTAAATGACCGCAGGATTTGGCTGGCCGGTCTCGCCGGATTACTGTGGCTCGGACAAACCGGACTTTCGGCAATCCCCCAAGTTGCTTGCCGTTTGGCCGGAAAGATAAATGTCACACAGGATCATAACCACAATTTCGCGGGCGCAGGCAGCTATCGTCATCGTCTGCGAAGTGATATTGAAGGCAGCCAATACATGGGGCTGCTGCGCCATCTGGCTGGAATACCGACTCCGTCATCGTGCTTAATGCCGGAATCGTTGCTATCACCGCTGACCTGCCAAGGCAGTTGCTGTGGCGCAGGGCCCGCGCATTGCGCAAGACCCGAATTCGCCATAACACCGGCAGCACCAGGCATCAGCAATTCGACCGTATGCTCGGCCTGCGCAACCGAGCATTATGTTCGTTTTTCACCCGCATTTGCTTTTTCAAACCTGGCCCGCGGCCCTCCCCGATCCTCTTGAGAACAATAGCTCCTCTTTAACGAAGGGCCTATGCGCGCATGGCCCTTTGACACAGGAGGTTGATGCAGTACTTTGTTTTTAGGATGAAAACTCTTTGTTATGAGGAGATTTAGAAATGAAAAAGTTAATTTTTGGAACTTTAGTGCTTATATTAACGGCATCCGCGGCGATGGCGCTACCGTCGGTGTATTTCACTACCACGCAGGGCGTTAACTCGTGGACGTTAACAAGAACGGGACCGGGAACGTTTCTCTTCAGTTTTGCGGCAGACAGTATGCATGTTGAGAACTCTAGCCCGTCACCGGACGCCGTGTTGGGCGATTACGTGAACCTGCCCAGCATGACCTTGACGAACATTGTGGACAACGGCGGGGGCAGTGCTACCGGTCTATTATCGCCGACCGGCAACTTAACCATAAAGAGTGACGGTGACAGCCTTGTCAAATATACTGGCTCGCTCGATAATGGGACTATGATGCAAATAAGCTATACCTATGTAGCTTTTCCAGCATTGAAGGATGATTTGGATACTGTCAGCTCCACTGGCTCATACTCAACGGTAATCGACCAGTTCGTATTATACGATGGTTTGGGTCAGCCATTAGACCTGGCTTTTACCGGTACGTCAACCTCTAACATTTACGCCTTTGTTACAGGAACCTCAGGCACTTCCATAACCGGCAACTCCTCGGGGCAGATTAATGTTATCCCTGCTCCGGGTGCCATTTTGCTGGGCAGCCTCGGCGTAGGCCTTGTCGGATGGCTGAGGAGAAGAAGGTCACTGTAAGCAGTTGAATGGATTTGTTAGTTATGACTACAGCACAGGGTGAGTAGAAAGAGC
>JAFGTU010000488.1 GCA_016933985.1 Sedimentisphaerales bacterium
GGGGGGCAGGGAAATGTCCTCGCAGCCTGGTCACCCGCGGGCAAACAGTGTTGTGCCAAGTTTACCGCTGAGGTGGACGTGACGGATCTGGCGGGCAAGCAATCGGCGCTGGCGCCCGGCGAGGAACTGGTCTTAACCCAAACGCCGGTGTTCATCGGCAAACTGCCCGGGAATCTCGCCAAGCAGGCTCGGGCCAACCTGGGCAAACCCTATCCGTGGGGCGGGGATTATGCCCACGGCACGGTCGTGACCTGTCGTTTGGGCGCCGCCAATATCGAGAATGGCCTGAAGCAGGTCAATCCGAGAACGACGGTTGTTGTGAACGGTCCGGCTGATAGCTGCCGACGCACCGATTTTGCCGACCCGGCTCTGGATGGCGAGGGCCATTATGTGTACTTCCGCGTCGATCCGCTGTTCGTTCCCTATGGGACGAAGGAGCTGGAGATAACGATTGTCGCCAAGCGGTTGACGCCCGAGAAGACAGCGGGGATGAATCTCTGCTATGAATCGACCAACGGCTACACCGGGGCTCAAGTATGGTGGACGATACCTGGGGACGACCAGTGGCACGAGCACACCTGGAAGGTGAACAATGCCAATTTCGTCGGACAGTGGGGCTGGAACTTCCGTTTCGATGCAATCAGCTCAGCCAACGAGTTCCTGGTTAGGGAAGTGCGCGTGACAAAGATGATATCCCCGCTCAAATAGGAAGTGCAGATTATATATCCTCTTGAAGTATATAGGTTCAGTCAATCGAAGCGGTATGGTCATCGATAGCGCCGCCGGGCCTTTTAATAGCCGTTATCCGAGTCTCTGACCGGCGTCGAACGCCGGGCGAACGCCGTTGATTACCGGAATATCCTCGACTCCGTTGATGGCGTTGCGGACGTGCCCGACCATTAACCTGGCGCTGTTCTTGAAGGCGTCTTTCGTGCTTCCGGCCAGATGGGCGGTAATCGTTATGTTATCAAGCTCGATGAAGGGATGGTCCGTCGGGAGCGGCTCAGTGTCGAATACGTCCACCGCGGCGCCGGTTATCCTCTTTGCGCGCAGGGCCTCTATCAGCGCCTGTTCGTCAACCAGGCCGCTGCGAGCCGTATTGACAAGAATAGCGGTGGGCTTCATCATCGCCAGTTCCTTCTCGCCGATTAAGTGATGGCTCTGCTCGGTCAGTCTGGCGTGAATCGATACGATATCCGATTGGCTCAGCAGCTCTTCCAGCGAGACGAGTTCTGCCGGGGCCGGGTCGCCCTTGAAGTATGGATCAAATGCTATGACGTTGCTGCCGAAGGCCTGCAGATAACCGCAGACCAACTGCGCGACGGCCCCGTAACCGACCAGGCCCACAGTCTTTTCGTTAAGCTCGGGGATGGCGTCGCTGTTTGGAAAGGATCTTGTCCAGACCTTGCTCTTGAGCTTGGCATGAGAGCGCGCGATATTCCTGATCTCGGCCAGGATCATGCCCATCGTGCATTCGGCGACGGCCCTTGCATTTCTTCCCGGCGTATTCATAACGGATATTCCCCGCTGGGTTGCGAAATCGACGGCGATATTCTCGGCACCGGCCCGCATGACGCCAATCAGCTTGAGGTCGGCGGCTTTCTCAATGAACGGCCTGCTCACGGGCGCAAACTGAACAACGACAATACCCACGCCATCAAGGTCGCAAGCTATCTCATCAGGCAGAGGCAGAGTATCGGGCCCGCCGGTCTCTATCTTGAGATTATCTTCCTGCAGATCGATCAATGTCTCGTGCCCCCAGTGCCTTACCTCGACATCGATGCCGAGGTCCTCCAGCACGGCCAGCTCACGCTTCATAAGATCGGCCGGAAGATACGTATCGCTGATTCCAAGCAGCTTCATAGCGCTGTCTCCGTTACTGTTTCAAACTCTGTCGGCCGAAAGCAGCAAGTCGATCTTCTCTTTGACCACCTTGGCTATCTCGCTCTTGAGCGGCCCGAACAATTTCTGCGCGGGCGGGTCGGGCCTTGTCTGGGACTCTGCGGAAGTCTTCAAGCCCCTTGCCATTGCAATCCTATTGTCGGCGTAGATGTTCATCTTGCAGATGCCGTTTTTGACGGCCTGTTGAATCTGGTCGTTCGGCGTGCCCGAGCCGCCGTGAAGCACTAACGGCACGGAGCTGACCTGGTTCAACACCTTGAGCCTTTCGATATCCAGATTCGGCAGGGACTCATAGACGCCATGCGACGTGCCGATAGAAACGGCCAGGGCGTCCAGGCCGGTCATCGAGACAAAGTTTTCGACTTCTTTCGCTTCGGTCAGAATAGGCCGACCGGTGCTTCTGGCCTGCAAGTCGAAACCGCCGACCCATCCCAGTTCGCCCTCGACGCTGATGCCCTTGTGGTGCGCAATCCGAACGGCGGTCTTGGTTATCTCGACGTTCTTTTCAAATGGGTGCGCCGAGCCGTCGATCATTACGGAAGTGAAACCGGCGTCGACGGCTCTTTTGATGGAATCCAGTTCAGGCGCGTGGTCTAGGTGCAGCACGATCGGAATATCGTGGAAATCCGCAACGGCCTTAATCAGGCCCGGCACGTAAGCCCAGCCGTTGCCGTCCAGGTCCGCACCCACTAGGCACATAAGCACCACTGGCGAGCGCATCAGCTCGCAGGTCTCCAAAATCGCTCGCACCATTATATCTTCAACGCAGTCAAAAGCGGGCACTGCATATCCGTTGTTTCTTGCATCAGCAAGGACTTCTTTCAACGTCGTGAGCACTTATTACCCCTTCATTAGTTGACCGGGTGGTCAGCCGTTTAGACGCCCCGGCTGGTACTCTGCGAAGAGTCGGCCCCAGGCACTGTTTGCAAGCCAGTCGTCAGCTATCTTCCGGCCTTTGGAAGGATACCAGATTTTATCGTGGTAGATTGCCGATGCGAAGATGAATGCATAGACGATTGGCGTGTGGAACATCAGCTTTTCCAGCCATCGCATCGGGCCGAACCAGAACAGCTTGCCTACGCTGGATGCGGCGTTATCACCCGTGTGGAATGCCCAGTTTTCCTTTTTGATGTCAACATCGCCGAGGATTTCGATCTCGCTTATCCGGCCTGTGCCCAGTCCGCGTTCGTGAGCCAGGCGAATGAACTTGTGATCCATAGGCTCGAATCCCATTATCTTGGCGCAAACCGCGTCGATAGCCACGCAGTCGTCGGAGGCCAGGAGGATGTTCTTGGCCACGGGCGTCATTGTTCTGGGGCCGGCGCCGTTGCCCGCTGTGGTGGCATCGGTGACGACGAAAATGCCTCTGTGAATCTCCTTTTGAATGGCGAGCAGATCGACGAGGGTCTCGTGTATCCTGGAGTGGCAGTAGTGCCGCTTGTTGTCGAGCAGGCCGCCGAAGGCGTTCTTCATTGAGCCGGTGATATTCGTGTAAATATGGCACTTGGCTGTCGGCAGGTGAACGACGTTCTTGCCGTGGAAATAATCCGGTATGTGGATTCCCTTGGGGTATATCTCATCCAACACGAGCATCCCGGCCTTGGGCTCATATCGCTGGAATTTCATATCGGATGGCTTGAAGTTGTATTTGATCGGCACGCGGTAATGTTCGCAGACGGGCCTTTGCTTATTGAGCATCTCCCCCGTGCTGGCGTTCGTGACAACGGTTTCGTTCTCAACGCAGACTAAGTCTTCGATGCCGGCCTTTCTCAGGCCGAGAATCGCACCTTCAAGCTGCCAGGGCGTCGTATTAGCGCTCGGATACATCAGGTGCCACGACAGATTGTTCTTCAGGATTGTTGTTGAACTTCTATCGAGAGCGGTGCTGACACCCGCCAGCTCCATTACCCGGGCTACATCAGAAAGCACACTTTGCTGCGTTGTCTTTATGACGGCGACTTTGCTCATACGATTACCCTTGTCATTACTACAGAGTGGAAGCTCAGTTGTTCGACGATACCACGATATTTCAACTGAGGGTCCCTGTCAACAGCGCCGCTGGGCGAGTTATTGGCCTCTGCGTTTTTGAGCCACGCAGAACAGGTTGGCTGACTCGAACGACCTGGCGTCGATATCGCGCAGCCGCCGCAAGACCTTCATTAGCGGTTTGAGCCGGTGCAGGAAGTACTCTGCAGGTGTAATAAGCCGCCTGAAGAATCCATCGCCGTCAAAAAAGACTACGCTGAAGCCGCCTCTTTCGAGCAGGTCACTGAGCTTGAGGCGGCTAAAGTGTTCGTGCCAGCATTTTTCGGCTGATATGTCGCCGACCAGGCCATCCGGGTTCGATACGTAGCGGCGTTCATATTGTTGGGGCGAGTGCCCGAGGCGGTAATACCACTTGTGCAATCTCGGAAAGCGGAATTTGAAATTTCCCATGTCGAGAAATGAAAAGACGTGCCGTCCCGGCACGGTTACAACAAGTTTGCCGTCATCTTTAAGCACTCTGTTCAGTTCGACGAGAAGCTCGCTCTGCGGGGTGACGTGTTCGAGCACGTCCATGATCGTTATTGAGTCGAAGACTCCGTCGTCGAACGGCAGGGCGGTCGCCTGGCGAATATGCATAATTTCAAGGTCGGGGTACAGCTCTCTGCCCCGGTCGATTGCCTCGGCCGAGACGTCCACCCCCGCCAATCGCCCGATGTGTTTGTTCTTGAGTGAATTGAGGAATCGTCCGTCGTTGCACCCAAAGTCCAGGTGTGCCGAGCTCTGTGCTTCGATACATTCCCAGGCGAAGCCGCGTCGATCATATCCGTAAGGGTTTTCGGGGCTTATTCTCGTGCGCATAAGTTCAAACAGTCTCTATCTTGGAATGGCGCGGTAGATAACACCGGCCTGCTCGAAAGTACATCGCTCCAACAGTAGCTCCGGGCAGTATCCCTTTGTTGGAGTGACGACGTAAACCTTCCTCTCAGCCAGAATCTTTTGGACGGTCTCTTCGGTCAGCTTCGGCGCATCGGCGCTGCTGCCGACATCGGATATTATCTTCAGGTCAGTCCTCTGGCCCTTGACCTGTTGTGCGTAGAGAAGCGGTGGGGCGGTTGTCGAATCGGCGAAGACAAGAGCATTCCGGTCGGCATCCCGAAAGGCGCAATCCGAGAATTGTTCCGTACCCAAGTAGCCTGTTTTCCATGGCCGGAGAAAATACACATAGTCATCTCGGTACGGGATATTCCTCGGGCGTGTAATGACATTGAGTCTCTTGGCCACTTTCGGAGCGATGAAATAGGCGGGGATCGTCAGCAGAGACAGGGCCAGTATCATCCGCCCGGCAGTCCTGCTACGCCTGCGGGTTAGAAAGCCGGCCGCGCCGACGCCGATTAGAATTGAAGCCGTGCAGTAAAAAGGGATGAAAAAAGCGTATCGATCCACAACGGTATATCGAAAGGCGAAGAGGAGGAATAATGCCGACAATGCCAGTATAATGTTTGCGAACCAGCGTTTTCGACACGATGAATGTATAGCGGCGATACCGACGAATGCAAGAAGGGCATTCGGCGTCGGGAAATTCAGCGCAATCCACATAAGATTCTCTTTTACGATTCTGGCGGAGAGCGACACGTTAAGGACGTTGTGCTTGTAAGAGACCCCGAAGGCCGCCGAAGACAAGGTCTGCCGGAAGTCCCCTCTGAGGGCAATATCCTTAATAATCAGGTACTCATAAGGCAGTGCGCCGAGAATCCAGAAGAACGCCATGGCCAGGATTTGGCTGCCTGTGATTCGCCTTCTGCGCATCAGCATCACAACGAGAATGAGGTAACACGCCAACGGGATCGACGCGAACATGTGATTTGCTATCGCCAGGCCGTTGACAAGGGCCAGACCGTATAACCAGCCGGGCTTCTCTGTTTTGGCGTACTGCAAGAGGATTACCAGCTCCAGCAGCAGCAGGGCCATGCTGAGATTATAGACCTCCGGCATTGCCGCGTGCTGCCAGAAGGTGTGCGAAAGTGCCAGTGTCATCGCGCCGACCACGGCCGGCAGGACGTTTCTGAGCCACAGCGCCAGCAGCAAAAACAGATTGGCCACCGCGAAGGCGGAGATAATAGCGTTGGTCAGGTTTACTCGATAGCCGAATTCTCCAAGGGGGATATATTTCGCCGCGATGGCAATAATGTAAAAGAGGGGGTGCGCCAGTGCCAGACCGAGATTGCCCTCGATATCGTTGTGCCAGACTCGGTACTGGATCAGACCGCTGTCCTGCCATAGCACGCCGGGTGCGCAGCTTATCACGTAAAGGACGCCGGCCGCTACGAGAACCGCGATGTAGCCTGCCCTGATACCCTCTGTACTCATGCCTTTGCCGGCGGTCTTGGACATTCGGTGCTTCCGGTTAATGATATTGCGTTCTTGCTTGCTTTAATGCAGGCGCTCATATCGTGACAATCAGATACGACGTATCGCCATTGAATCGTATTACTCCTTCGTAAGCCGCGGGGACGAGCAATGTCTCGCCTGCCGTGAAGGCAACCGCGTCTTCGTCGGCTCGCTCAATGTCGCCGCAGCCGGAGAGGAAAATCAACGCCTTCATTTCGCCGGGCGACAGCAGGACCTCGCAGTTCTCAAGCTGGTGGCCCTTATCTATCGTGAAGTACTCGCAATGAGCCAGACGCCCGACGGTGGTCACGGTGAGCTCGTCGCCCGTTACATCAAAATGGATACTCTCAATGGCCTCGTCGATATGCAGTTGTCTTGGCTTACCGGCTTTGTCAACTCGATCAAAGTCGAAGATGCGATAGGTGGTGTCCGAGGGCGTTTGAATTTCTGCGATCAGAAGGCCGGTTCCGATACTGTGGGGCGTTCCCGCGGGAAGAAAATGGCATTGGCCGGCTTCAACAGGTACTTTCGCGAGCATATCGGCGACCGCGCCGCTGCGAACCGCTTCGACAAACTGCCCTTTGGTGACGCCTTTCCTCAGCCCCTTGTATATAAATGCCCCGGTCTCGGCGGAAATGATGTACCAACATTCTGTTTTCGGCTCGCCTTTGCCCATTCGGCGGCAGGTTGCCGCATCCGGATGAACCTGCACGCTCAGCAGATCCTGAGCGTCAAGCAGCTTTATCAATAGCGGGAAAGGACCGGAGAAGTCCGCCTTGCCGATGATTTCGTCGGGGTAACTCCGAATCGCAGCGGCAAGTGTCTTCTGGGCCAGCTCGCCGTTGGTGATTACGGACTTATCGTTCGGCAAATCCGCAAGGTCCCAGCTCTCGCCGATCTTAACGCCGGCGGGCAAACGCCTGTTGAAAACCTTCTCAAGCGTTCGTCCGCCCCAGATACGCTCCTTGTACAAAGGCTCGAATTTGAACGGGTACAAACTCATCCGCGAAAGTCTAACCGCCCAAGACACGGTTGTCCATCCGCCAATCGGGGAATTTTGAGCGTCGTTTGTCGTGGAAACCACCCCCGCCCGAGCAGCAGAGCCGGGCTATAGGGCGATCCGTCCAAGGAAGTCGCTGATGCCGCGTGCGATTGCTTGTGCCAGACGACTCTGAAAAGAACTGTCCCTGAGCAGTCCGGCGTCACTTATGTTTGACAAATAGCCCAGTTCAATGAGGACCGCAGGCCCGCGGGTCTGCACGAGGACGCGATAATCGGCTTTCTGTGTCCCCCGACTGGTCAAGCCGGTTTTGGCCAGCGATTTGACAATCGCGCTTGCCGCCCGCCGCGACGACCAGGATGCGGACCGTGAAACGTAGATCGTAAAGCCGCGGGTCGAGCTGTTCGGGCAAGAATCGGCGTGAATGCTCACAAACAGATCCGCATCGCATCTATTGGCGACAGCGGCCCGCTCCTCGAGTTCAATGAAGGTATCGCTGCTGCGGGTCATTATCGCTTTTACGCCGCTTCGCCCGAGCAGGGAAGCGACCTTTTGTGCGACGGCAAGATTGACGGTCTTTTCCTGGAATCCAAGGCAGCTTGTGGCGCCGGGGTCCTTGCCGCCGTGACCGGCGTCAATTACGACGCACCCGGATGGTTTTCGAATAGATACGCTCGGCCGAGCGGACATTGCCGCGCGTATCTGCGAAACAAGCGACTTGGGCACATAAATCTGGCCTGCGATCCTGTTTACCGTGCCGACCTCGCAAATCGGCTTTGCGTTGACATAGACCTTGCCACCCGCAAAAGTGAAAAGCATTACGGTATTGGTTGCGTTTTTGAGTGTTACATGGATGGCAGTCGTCTCATCGACACGCATTCCGAGGAGGGCGGCCATCTCTTGGACACTGATTTGACCTCCGCCGGAAATCAAGGCCTCGCTGCCACCGGGCTTGGGCTGTTGACATCCGGTAATGGCCGCCAACGAAGAAAGCAGCAAGACGATTAACACAAATCTGGTACGCATTATCAGACCCTATCGGTTATCTTTAGCGTCGAGCGTTAATTTTTGCAATTCCTAAGAAAGTGTATGAGAAGTCGTTCTGTTGTGGCATGGGCATCTTGCCCATGTGTCGCAGGGCCATCCCCTCGACTATGCTCGGGACAGGCCTGGCCCTGCAATTGGCCTTTTTCCCACGAGCGGACCACCTCATGAAACGCACGGCCAGGATGGCCGTGCCACTTTCCATACACGTTCTAAGAGGAGAAGTGCCACAGAATATGTTGGCGTTTTACTCCGCAGAGCACAACCAATTGGATGCAAGAATTGCAAGGTCGGTGAAATCCACAAGACCGTTCCTGTCGGCATCGGCTCGTTCATAGTAATCATTGCTGTTGGCCCCGCTATTGGCCCGCCAATAGTGGGCTATTGCCGTTAAATCAAACATATCCACCACACCATCGACAACAAGGTCGCCCGACAAGGGTTCTGTAACGAAGACAACCGTAATCGGCTCGGCCGACTCGTACTGATTCCCGTCGGCGATGGCATCGTAAAGCTGGTACGTAATCCAGTGCAGTTCGGTGGCGCCTGCCGGGTTGGGCGCGCGATACTGAAGGTGGAGATGAGAATCGGATAGAGCGTTGTGGTTGAACGAGTCTCCCGCTTCATCAAGAGTAATATCGAGTGTAGTGTTCTTGGCTGCGAAGCCGGGTGTAATAGATACGCATTCGATCATAATCCTGTAATCGACATCGGGCACGCCGGCAAGACTACGGTCCCGGTCCTCTGTGATAATGTCAAAGCCCGGCTCGCCGATCTGGTAGCGGTCGTATCGTTCATTGTAGTACAGTGGGTAATACCAGTTGAGCCACGTCGGGTCGCCGCTATGTTCAGGGTCGCTGTGCCGGTATTTCTGGGCGCAATCGACGAACAGCTTCTTGTCGTCCTCTGTGCCGACTATGCCGTCCTGGTTGCAGCCGATCAGCAGGTGGTCGAGCGGGCAGTCAGCCGGCGCCGGCAGCAAAATAAGCAGAGCCGTTGCTAACGTCGGCATTACATTCAGGGATTTCATTGGAACGTCCTCCTTATTGGTGTGCGTTAGTAGTCATTGGGCGGCCAGCCCGGCGCGTAGCCGGGATACCAATAGCACTCCCCCGGCCAGCTCCAGGTCTGCTCAATCTTGAGGTTCTCCGTATGGCCGTCAACGAAGAGGTAATTGGACGTGCCGTCGTGCCGATCCCATGCGACCTGTCCCTTCGCCTCGGCCAGAGAGCCCCAACCCTCCGGATGCAAATGGTCGTAATTCTTCCACGACGAGGGCGACTCGCTGACGTAAATGCAGTACATCGGCTTGCGGATGTTCATAATGCTGTTGTACCTGCCTCCGTTGAAGGCGCAATCGGGATCAAGCATGGAATTCAAGGCGAAGCTGGACCACCGCAGGCCGTTTATGTCCGGGCCGAGGGGCTTGCCCCAGTCCACGAAATCGTGGGCCTTATCCTCCGAACACCGCAGCAACAGACCTTGCCGTGTGTATTTGGCCAGTATCCGCAGCCAGTACTCATTCGGATCGGACAAGTGGCAGGAGCTTGGCGGCAATCGGTAGTCGTTATCGATCACATACGCCTGCAGCGCGATGCCCATTTGCCGCAAGTTGCTCAGACACGCGATCTTCCTGCCTTGCCGACGGGCCCTGCCCAGCGCAGGTATCAAGATGCCCATCAGCAAGGCTATGATGGCGATGACCACCAAAAGCTCCACAAGCGTAAAGCCTGTTATCTTCTGCCTTCTTTGCAACGGCCTTTGGCCGGGACTGTAAATCTCGCCCCGGCCAAAGCCTAACAATCTGATTTCTTGTACGACTTGTGCTTCCATAACACATCTCCGCGTGCGTCCACGCCGGAATACGCTTATTA
>JAFGTU010000489.1 GCA_016933985.1 Sedimentisphaerales bacterium
TCCTGTCGTAAAGCCAAGCCGATACCCCGCACGCCGCAGCTATCGCAGCCGTCGCCTTACCGGCCCGCCCCAATAGCTGCCGCCGTGTCAAATCATCGCCCGGTTGCCCCTCGCCTTTTTGCTCAGCCACCTCACTCATCCGCAACCTCTTTGAGCTTGGCAATAATTATTAGAGCCGCCTTTTCCGCCGCCGCCTGCTCATCCGCCTCGTGAACGCCCGCAACGAATCGCCCCGCGCTTGTCACAATCTCGGTCGCCCCATAGAAATCAAGCACGACCGCCTCAACACTCTTTATCTCCTCACTCGAAGCGTCCTTAACCTTGGCGCCATTCTCAAGCAGAAACTGCCGATAGCTGTCTGCCATAGCGCCGGCATCAGCCGGGCTGTCGCAACTGCTGAAGAACACCGTTACCGGCTGGCCGTCGATTTCATAGCGGGCCGCAAAAGTATTGCTCAGCCCGCTGTAGCCGAAAGTATTCGTCAGGTACAGCTTGTAGCTGCCTGTAATCAGATTATCCTCTGGAAAAAGCGTAAGCTCGTCCATCTCGTCCTCGCTGCTCAGTGGCGCACAAGATGCAAGATTGCGTGCCATCTCCCTCATTGCCTCAATCAGTTCTTCCGACTCGGCATACCCCACACACTCCACATAATATCTGCCGTGCGCAAAATAAAGGGCATTGCTCGTCTTGTAGCCGAATCTCACGTCACCGACTAACTCCGCATCGGGGCGTTTCTGCCTGCTGTAAACCGAAAACGCATTTCTCGCATTGCCCATATCATACAGATACATCTCTGCCCCAAGCTCGTCCTTGCCGCCCACCGCGAAGCGCTGCGTCCGAAGCTGCTCAAAGCCCGATTCGGTGTAAAGAGGACTCTTGCCGTCGATTTTCTCGTACAGAGTATCTGTGCTGTATGTCTCGACGTCGCCTAATACAACAACACCCTCGCCGGTGAGCGAGCTTAGCGTCACCCCGCCTCCCGCAGTCCCCGACACCTCTGCCCCCGCCCCCACTGTGTCTTCTGCCGCATCACTGTGCAGTTCGCCCGCCTCAATACCGAATCGTCCAATGTCAAATCGTCCCTGCCTGACAAGTATCACAGCGCCTATTATGCCGAGGATAATAAGCAGGATTACACCGGTGACGGAGTGTGACTTTCCACTGCCAGCGTGGTTTGCCTTCATATCGTTCTCCGAAAACCTGCCCTGAGCCAAGCCTGCACTGAGCCTTGCCGAAGTGCCGAAGGCTGTGGCCTGCCTTGACCGGCAGGCCACAGCTTGACCGTCGTAATCCATGTCATTATAATTCTACTCTTGCGTTTGTCAACTTCGTCCTGCAACCAGAGGCACCTATGATGCGTTGCACTTTTGTTCGCCGTTGGCTCCACAATAAGGATTTTTGGGGGCAGGCAAATGTCAAAAAAACACTTGGTTTCGCGAAGGACGACCCTTAAGGGTATCGGTGCAGCCGGAGCTTCTGCAGTTCTCGGCGCCTCGACCGGCTATTCTCAAACTGGCGACTCAAACCCCACCGAGCCGCCGGTTCCAGGCAGCGACATGCGAAGAAAGATTTTTGAAAAGGTCACCGCAACGCCCCTCATCGACACCCACGAACACTTGATCGAGGAGAACGAACGGCTGAGCGGCAAATCGCCCCGCATACACTGCGACGACTGGAGCTTTGTCCTCAGCCATTACCTCAATTCCGATATGACTGCCGCCACAATGCCTGCCGATTCTTACAAGCAATTCTTCTCAGACGAGGTCGAGCCGGCAAAAAAATGGAAACTGCTCGAGCCGTACTGGCCCGCAATAAGACACACCGGCTACGGCCAGGCCGTGACTATCGCAATCAGGCAGCTCTACGGTGTTGATGACCTCTCCGCCGCCACTGTCGAAAAAGTCCAGGACCAGTATCAGCAGGTCAGGAAACCCGGCTTCTACAAACGCATCTTACAGGATATGGCAAATATCGAATCCTGCCAGGTCAACTGCCTGTATAAGCCCTTCGAGCAGTCCGCTATGCCGACGCTGCTGATGCAGGATTTGAGCATACTCGGGATGCTGCAGGGTCCTGACTTTGACCAGTATGCGCCGCCGACCGGTATCAAAGTCAAAACGCTCTCTGATTGGCACAGGGTCATCGACTGGTGGTTCGAAAAGTATGCCGACTACGCTGTCGCCGTGAAGTCGCAAAACGCATACGGCAGGGATATCGACTACGAGCAGGTCCGTCCCGAAAAGGCAGAACCGGTGTTCAGGAAACGGCTCGACAGGCATTCCCTCACGCCGCCCGAACAAAAGGCCCTTGAGGACCATCTGTTTTGGTATGCCGTAAAAAAAGCCACCGAAAACAACCTCCCTGTCAAGCTCCACACCGGCTACTACGCCGGAATCAACTATATGCCCCTGGGTCGGCTGGCTAAAAACCCCGATTCAGCAACGGACCTGTGCAGAATGGCGCCTGATACACGATTTGTCTTTATGCACATCTGCTATCCCTACTACGAGGAAATGATTGCCGTTGCCAAGGCCTATGCGAATGCCTACATCGATATGTGCTGGTCGTGGATAATCAATCCGGTGGCGGCAAAGGATTTCCTTAAAAAATATCTCGTCACCGCACCGGCAAACAAGATACTCACCTTCGGCGGCGACTACATTCCCGTCGAGCCGGTCCTCGGCCACGCCGTCATCGCCAGACGCGGTATCGCACTGGCCTTAGCCGAGCTGGTAGAAGAGCAGCACCTGTCCCTCGATGATGCACTAAAGCTTACCGATGCTATTATGCACGAGAACGCCCGAAGGATTTTCAACCTTGATGAAAAGATGAAAAACCTCCGGCAGGCCCCGTGGGCCTGACAACAATCCTCACACTGTGGGAGAGCCGAATGATGGTCGAACATCTTACCGCGAAAATAAGCGTTTCTGTTTGGGGAATTATCCTGGTTGCAATTATTCTCCTTGCCTTTGCCTCGCATGTCGCCGCCCGCTCGAAGGGATTGACTATTGCGATGTGCCAGATATTCGTCCTCGACGGCGACCGCCAAGGCAACTTCGTGCGAATCGAAAACGCAGTCGCCGAAGCAAAGAAGGGCGGAGCTGATATAATCTGTCTTCCCGAGACTGTCCTGCTCGGCTGGGTTAATCCCGATGCCCACCAGCGCGCCTGCCCCATTCCGGGTTCCGATTCCGACCGCCTCTGCGCCCTTGCTAGGAAATACAAAGCATATATCTGTATCGGCCTAGCGGAAAGAGACGGCGAAGAGCTTCATGACTCGGTGATACTCATCGACGACAATGGCCAAATCCTTCTAAAGCATCGCAAGATAATCATCCTCAGCGAGCTTATGACGCCGCCATATACACCCGGCAGCGACGTCAACGTAGTCGAGACAAAGTTCGGCAGAATCGGCCTGCTCATCTGCGCCGATACCCACAGGGACGAAATACTCCTGCGAATGGCAAAGCTCAAACCGGACCTGCTGCTGGTCCCTTATGGCTATGCCGAAAAAGAAGATAGCTGGCCCGACCATGGGAAAAGACTGGAGTTTACTGTCACAAAGGCCGCATCCCGGACAAACGCCATCGTCGTTGGAACGAACTCAGTGGGAGAAATCACCAACGGCCCTTGGACCGGATATGTCTTCGGCGGACAGAGCATCGCCGCCGACAAAGCCGGCAAAACCATCACCACCGCCAAGGACCGAGACCGAGATATTAAGCTCCTTCGCGTAGACTCAGCCCCATGAGCCCTTGATTATTGAGAAGCCGGCTATTACCATATCCGTAAAATGCCGTCGATTTGTGTACCACTGCCATTGACGTCAAAGCTGCAGTAGTGTTATAATCACGGCAAAGACAAAAGGAGATTGAAATGACCGCATATATGCCAGTTTTAGGGTTCTGGACGCCCGGACCGGTTGAAATCATCGTCATCCTGGTTGTCGCCCTGCTCATATTCGGCAGACGCTTGCCCGAAATCGCACGAAATATAGGCAGAAGTCTCACCGAGTTCAAGAGAGGAGTCAACGAGGCAAAAGAAACCCGCGACGAAATAGAAAAAGACGTCAGGAAAGTCGGCGACGACATCAAGAAGGAAGTCAAAGACGCCGCAGGCCTTGACGAAATCAACAAAGACTGATGACGCACCTGCTGTTCCCTTCCATTCCTCTGTATCCAAATGGGCGGCAAGAAGAAGCAATACGACCCAATCGTTGATTCCACGATGAGTCTGGGAGACCACCTTGAGGAGTTGCGGATGCGCCTCCTGCTCGCGCTGGCTGGAATTGCCTTGGCCTTCATCCTGTGCGCCATCTTCGGAAAGCACATTATCGCATTTGCAAAGTGGCCTTATACGCAGGTGATGACGGACCTAGGTGAAAACCCTACGCTCGGGACCCTTGCACCGGCCGAGGTTGTCATCAGCTATGTCAAGATATGCCTAATCTCCGGCCTCATCATCTCAAGCCCCTGGGTATTTTGGCAGCTCTGGATGTTTATTGCTGCCGGGCTCTATCCCCATGAAAAAAGATACGTGCACCTTGCCGTCCCTTTCTCTGCTGCTCTGTTCGTAACGGGCGCGCTCTTCTTCATCATCGTTGTCGCGCCGATTTGCATTCGTTTCTTTATAAAATTCAATGCGTATCTCGGACTCAGCAAAAACTGGACGCTCCAGAATTACGTTACGTTCATTGCGCACCTTACGCTTGTCTTCGGCATCGCCTTCCAGA
>JAFGTU010000490.1 GCA_016933985.1 Sedimentisphaerales bacterium
CCGCCGTCGATTGCCATTCGGACTTTAGTGAACAGGTCGTCGGATTCCGGGAAGCACTGGGCGAGCCACTGGATTTTCCCGCCGCGCTCGTTCCAGTACTTATTGATGACGCGGGCGGTGGGATCGTTGCCGCCGGCGTATGGGTCGTCGATCGTGGAGATCATTGTGTTTATCCCGTTTTCCTCGCAGAGCTCCCAGGTCTCCATGATCTTTTCGTCGGTGAAGTAGTTGCGAAGCAACTGCGAGACGTAGATCAGGTCCCTGGCGTGGGCGAAGCCGTTTATCAGGTTCCCGCCGCAGATAATCCTGCTGATTTCGAGCTTTCCAATCCGCCCTTTCGGAAGGTCTTTGCCCGATTCCTGCCGTTCGCCCAGATTCGCTCTGGCCGTTTCTTTGGCCAGCAGAATCCTCTCTTCCAGGCACAACGGCAGCGCTACACCTGAAACGATGGCGGATTTCTCTAAGAATTTGCGTCGGCTAATCTTCTCTGTCATAGCAGGAGTCGGCGAGGTGTTCGTCTATTCCTTTTCCACTATTTCAAGTGTTTTGTCGCCGATGAATTGAACATCCTCTTTCACTCCCGTAGCGGTATGGCAGCCGAATAGCCAGAGCACAATTCCGATAAGCGCAATTAGCAGAAGGCCTTTTCTAATCATATCCGAGACTCCTGACAAATCATTTCAAAGCCTCACATATTCAACCACATCGGCCGCTACTTGACAAACAAATAATACAACCGCCCCTCCTGGTAAGTCTGTCCGGCGAGCTGGCCGGCCGTATCGCCCACGCCCATATAGACGTCGCATCGCCCGGGGGCGCGTATCGCTCCGCCGGTATCCTGGTCCAGCACGAAGCCGCTATAGGGCTGAATAACCGGCTGGCCGGCAACCATTTGCGGCAGGGCCGTCGAGATAAGGCCCAGCGCGGCACGCGGGAAGATCGATTTATCCGTGGCGATTGTGCGCATCGGCGTAACTTCTTCATTAAGACTGCCGCGGGCCTCGCCTTCCTCCTTTCTGAAGAATACAAATCGCGGATTTCGGCGGGTGTAGGTATCGACCTGGTCCGGGTGGCTCTTGAAGTATTCGATCATGGAGGAGAGGCTAAGCTGGTCCGAGCGGATTACGCCGTCCTTAACCATTGCCTCGCCTACGCTGCGGTATTCCTGCCCGTTATTGGCGGCGTAGCCTACGGTAACAAGCCGGCCGTCGGGCAGGCGGACCTTGGCCGAGCCTTGAACGTGGGCTATGAACGCCTCGAATGCGTCGCCCAGCCAGATCAATTCATTGCCCCGGAGCATCTTTGCCGCCTCTATCACGGCCCGCTGCGGATAGGGTATTACCTGCCCGTCGGACGTGCGCCGCCCGAGTATCTCGCCGTTGGGGCCTTTAACCAAATCGTCCGGCTGCTTGTACAGCGGGTACATGAACTCGGCGGAGCGCTCCGTCGAGCCCTCGAATATCGGCGTATAATACCCGGTAAAGAGGACCGTTCCTTGATCGTCGCAGCCTACGGAGATATAGACGTCGAATCTGTCGCGAATTGCCTGGTTCAACTGGTCGCCCATAAGGCCGGATTCGAGCATCTCCTGGAATGTTTCGAGGCTCTCGACGGTGCGGTCGTGGCTGATTTCGCCCGAAGGGAAGAATCCCTGGCTCGAAGGCTTGCTTAGGTAGCTCAGGCTGTTGGCGATCGATTCCCGCAGGTCCCGCAGATCGCTGCAGGCCATCGTGAAATCCGGTATCTGGGCCGGGTCGGTTATCTTTCGCAAGGCGTGCATGCCCGGCGGCAGGGGCCTGCCGTAATCGGGCTTAACCGGCTCAGGCTTGGTCCTGCAGCCGAACGAGAACATCCAAACAACAAGTAGGGTGAACAAAAGGATTTTTCTTGGCATTTTCAGGACTCCGAATTCTTTCAACGCGGCCTTCTTCCTTGTCATCGAGCGCGGCGGTTAAGCCCGCTTCTCTGTACTATTACTCGGCTTTTCGACGTTCTTGTCAATAATATTTCAGGACAACTTTTCCAGAGTCTTTGATCGTCGCAGTTTTGCCGCCTCAGCGGCGCGGCCTGCGGCCCGCTTCAGAAACAACCAAGTATCAGATCAAAGAACCGCAGAATCGGTTGCGAACCTCTTTGAAGGGGCTTAGAGGACATAGCCGGCGAGCGCGCGTTTGGCGTATTCGACGAGTGCATCAGGAATTGAACGATTGGTCGCGATGAATTTGTCTATTATCGAAGACACCTTCTTTGGGTAGCAGGCCTGCCAATGACCCAGGCCGTGCAGGGCGCTTTCCTGACAGGCGAGCGACTCCAATTTGAGTGTCCGCGCCATCACTCGCAGGATTTCCAGGTCTATTTGCACCCTGGATGGGTCGTCGGGCATCCCGCAGATTGGGATGATATCCCACCACATGTGACAGACGGCGTTCAAAGCGTTAGCTCCCGTTTGACCGAGGTGGTACAGATGCTCGGAACATTTTTTGGAAAAGATGTTCTCGAAGAGCGAATAAAAGGAGCGAACACATCCGGTCGCAGTGTTGTGCGAAAGCCTTGGGTCGATGAGAGCGAACATGTGGCTGCCTGTGGAACTGCCGACAACATACCACAAGCCCTGGTTAAGCTGTTCGTCTGTGTAGTTCTCCACGTATGGCAAAGGGTCTTCAAAGAGCCGGGTCATATAGGCGACCGTAACCTCAGGCGCCCCGGCCCAGACACCGCTTTCCTCGTCGAGGAACCAGTACGGCTCACAAACCTCGTGGTCGAAGACGTGCTCAACCCAGTCCTCAAACGTAATGTCTCTCAGACCCCATCCCATATTTGGCCGGTAGCTTCAAGAATAATCGCTTATATCAGCATTCCCGAATTATCCCCGTCATCGAAGCTGCCGACAAGCCCAAATTGTCTCGAGCCCAGGACAGCTTAATAGATTACTTGCAGGGATTCGTGGCTCATTTCGGCTCAGTTAGTCGGGGTCGGTCTGATTTTGTTTAATATTTCCTGGCCGCCGGCGTTTAGGAGGTCCTGGGCGAGCTGTTGGGCGCAGATTCCGGCCTGGTCGATGGGGGCGGTTACGGTGCGTTTGATGTGTTTGCAGCCTTCGATGTCCGAGATCAACGCATCGATAATGATGCTATTACCTTCAATGCGCGAATATACGCCCAACGGGATGCTGCAGCCGCCGTGCATTGACGCGAGTACGCGCCGTTCGGTCTCGGCGGTGATGCGGGCGTCCCTGTCGTCGAGCTTTGCAACAAGCTCTGTCAAGTCTTTATCATCGGCCCGAATCTGCACGGCCAGGGCGCCTTGGCCCGGGGCAGGGAGAAACTCTTGGGGCGGCAGGACCGCGGAAATCCGCTCGGCCAGGCCCAGCCGATACAATCCCGCCGAGGCGACGATAGCCGCATCGACCTCGCCCCGGGCGACTTTCGCGAGCCTGGTCTCAACGTTTCCGCGAAGAGGCACGCACTTCAAATCGCCTCTGAGCAACCGCACCTGCGCGATTCGCCGCAGACTCGACGTGCCGACGGTGGCCCCTGCGGGCAAGTCCGCCAGAGAGGTTGCATCGAGCGAGGTAACGAGCGCATCAGCGACACATTCCCTCTTTGGTATCGCCGCGACCGTCAGGCCCTCGGTATATGTCGTGGGCAGGTCCTTTAGGCTGTGGACGGCGACGTCGGCCCTGCCGTCCAAGAGCGCATTTTCGACCTCGGATGTGAAGTAGCCTATGGAATTCGGCTTGTTGAGGAAATCGGACTTGTCGCGGTCGCCCTTAGTCGAGATTCTGACTATGGATACTGTGACCTGGCCGGCTATCTCTTCAAGCCGGCTGCGAATGTAATTGGACTGCACTAAAGCAAGCTTGCTGCCCCGGCTGGCGATCCTGATGCGTTTCATTCCACCCTTTCGCGGCTATTACGGATTTAGGACTTGTTCATTCGACGGAAGAATTCCCGGCGCCGGCTCAAGCGGGTTGATTAGCCGGCGGATGTTGTCGGCTTCGGCTGCCGCCATTGCTTCACGTTTTGCTTGGTAGTACAGATACTTCTTCGACTCGTCCTCGTTCCAGCAGTTGGCCTCCGTGTAATCGCCGCAGTACGGCACGAGCAGGTCTATCCAGCAGGCGATCTTTTCCATCTCCTCGCGCGAAAGCTTGACGCCATTGTGCCCGCTTTCCAGCATATCGATCAGAGGGCTCTTAGCGGACCCGGCATAATAAGGTGGCAGCAGCGGCGGGATGGATTGGGCGTTGAGCCATCGGACCGGCCCTGCGTCCGGATCGCCACCGGCGGTCAGGGCCAGGTAGGCGTCGGACCAGGTCCGTCCGGCCTGGTTGTCGCAGTTGGGCGCATCGAGCAGGCTGAAGGCCGGTCCTCCGCTCGGTGTCTTGTTATCGGTGTAAAGGTCTGTGAGGTCCTCTCTTAGCCCGCGTCTTCTTGTACGGTCGTTATGGCAGCGAATGCAATGGCGGTCGAGAATCGGCTGGATTTCACGGTTGAAGCTGAATCCCATCGCCGGCCCATAAAAAGGAATAAGCTCCTGCGGACCCAGCCGCATTGCTATCGTAGGCTTGGCGTCTGCAACGGGGGTCTGGCTCTTCGTCTCGTGGCAGCCTCTGCATGAGAACGTCTCGCCGGGCTGGAGTGTTGACCACGTCCGCATCGACTGGACGGCCCGGCCATTGGCGTCAATGGCCTGGAAATAGACGGGAGTCCTGGCGGGGACGTTGAAACAGGCGGAGCCGTCTTCATATACCTCGGCATCTCCGAGGACGACCTTGACGTCCCAGGACCCATTGTCGATGGACGGGGGCGTGCTTACCAGTGCGCCCCCGGCGGGCCCGCCGTTGCGGTTCGACCGGATGCCTGCCGCTCGAAACCGTATTTCCACGACACGGAGTTTCTTAACCGTGCCTCGCGGAATGCCATCGAGGCTCCGGCCTGCATAGACATCCTGCACATAGTACGTGCCGTTGCCCTTGCGGTAATCGACCATTTCAGGCCGCATGTGCGGTCTTGGACGGGGCGAAAGCGGTATCGACTGGTTGCACGAAGTCTTTGGGTCGGATACGAGCAGCTCCCGCCTGCCGTCTATGGTCATGTAGTAAATGTTGAACAAGGCCGGCTCTTGATCCCAGCCGAACGGCGAGTACGTCACCAGATACTCGGTCTCCGAGATTGGATAGGGATATTGAAAAAGGTCGCCGTCCTGGCCGTATGCGTCGATTCTCTCGGCCCTGGTTTCGCGGACGGGGGCTATCAGTTGGACGCCGCTGTTCTCCTGGCGTCCCATCGCCGGGTCGATGATTATGAGCTTGCCGGTTTGGAGGCTGTGATGGCCGGTGGCTATGGCGATGACCTTGCCGGCGCCGGGGATTCCGCGGGCGTGCAGTATCGTCGTCGGGAACCATGAATTGTTTCCATAAAATTCGCGCTGGCCCGTGCCGTCCGGATTCATCTGGTAGAGGGGCTGCGGAAACAGTTGCCCCCGGTCGTTGTAGTCCCAGCGGGTGTAGATGACAGTGCCGTCGTCGAGGACAGTCGGGAAATTGGTATGAACCTGGTCGAAGGACAAGCGACGGAGGAACTGCCCTCGCCTGTCGCATGTATAAAGGTTGCTGACCTCGGTCCACCAGCAATCGACAATCTGCACGCATCGAGTGGAGTTGAAGATAATATCGTCGCCGGGCAGATAGTCGGCCTCGTAGTCGGCAAAGCCGGGGCCTGATGTTATCTGCGTGGTTTTTCGCGTCTCGGCGTCCATCTCGTAGAGGTGATAATCGTCTTCGCGGTCGGACTTCTTCCAGGAAAAAAGTATGGTCCTGCCGTCGTATGAGACGGCGGGATCGCGAATTACGCCTTCGGGATCGTCGATAAGCGTCTCCACCTTGCCATATATGCCGTCCAACTCCAGGATGCAAAGGCTTGTCCCGGGCTGGTATTGCCGCTCGGCCTGGGCGTCGGACTGGGCCTCGGTGTAGGCGTAGTGCGAGCCGCCCATATTGAAGTGTTTTGTGAATACGATGTTCCTGCATTTAGCCTTCAGCCCCGCCAGCCGGGCGGCCCGGCGGACCTCACAGCCTTTCAGATACAATTCGAGCCACTGCGCGTCGTCGCCGCCGACCTTCTGACGCCTGAGCTGTTCGAACGCCGATACCAAACCGGCACCTTTGCCGCCGATTTCATCCAGGACGCGCGAAATCATCCGTATCTCTATATCTGCGCCGTCGCCTGCGTTGAACCACCGGCGAAGGTCGTTCCCATTGTCCTGCAGCATCCAGTCGAACTCGACGGGGAAATCGGCCATTATTTGCTGCCGAATCTTTCGATTGGCTTCGACACGCTGCCTGGATGTCTGCGATGTCCTCAAGGCCCTGCGAGAGGCCAGCATTGTCTGCGCAAAGCCGCCTTGCTTTGAGTAAACCCGCCCCTTGTGGGCCTGCCCTTCGGCAAAAACCGGCGCAGAGACAAAGGACACGACTAACAGGACAACAGCCCGGATGCAAGCCGAGCAGATAATAGAGCGTCGTTGATCATTCACAGTGTCCGGCCTTTCAATGTGCCGTTCAATTCCAGGGCATTTTAGCACTTCTGACAGCCTGACTCAAGACAATGTGACAGAACCCCGGACGCCCGACGAAAAGGGCGACGTGACTATGCCCCGGGCACAGGAAAGGAATTTCTTTGCCGAACGGGAAAAAATGCTTGATTGCCTATATGTGACTTGTTAATATTGCAGCCGGTAAGTTATTGGCCATATATGTCCATCATAAGTGAAAGGACTTATCCAATGGCGAAGAAAAAGACTAAAAAGAAGCTCCGGAAAGGCGCATGGACAAAGAGTGACCTGGCTATGCTTAAGAAGCTCTTCGCAGACACGCCGACCGCAGAGATTTCCGCTAAGCTCGGACGTCCCAACGATGCGGTGAAAAAGAAAGCGTCGCGAATGAAGCTTCGCAAGTCGAAGCGGTATATGAAGTCTCTCGGAAGATCTTGAGCCGCCAACAGGTCCGAACCGACTGCGTCTGATGATGTGCCATTTCGCGGGAATGGCACGAGGGGGGAGATGCTCGTTTTGTGAGATGCTCTTGGTGGTGCAGTTTGTCATTTTTTTGTGTTAGCAGGAGGTCAGCTTGAGAGTTCTTTCGGGTATCCAGCCATCAGGCAGGCTTCATATTGGCAACTTTTTCGGCGCGATGCGCCGGCAGCTTGAGCTTCAGGCCGAGCACGAATGCTTCTATTTCATCGCCGATTATCACGCCCTGACCAGCAATCCCGCTGCTTCGGACATCGCCGGGCGTATTATTGATCTCGCCGTTGATTACATGGCGCTTGGCCTTGATACGAAAAAGACCGTTTTCTGGCGTCAATCCGATGTGCCCCAGGTTACTGAGCTGGCCTGGCTGCTCTCGTGCGTAACGCCTAAGGGGCTGTTGGAAAGGTGCACCAGCTACAAGGACAAGATCGCTCAAGGAATCAGCCCGAACCACGGCCTGTTCGCATATCCGGTGCTTCAGGCCGCCGACATACTGATTTTCAACAGCGACCTCGTTCCTGTCGGGGCGGACCAGAAGCAGCATATCGAGGTTACCCGCGACATTGCTCTTCGGTTCAACAACAGCTACGGCGAGATACTCACGCTGCCGAAAGAGCACATAATCGAGTCTGTCGCGGTTGTTCCGGGCCTGGACGGGCGAAAAATGAGCAAGAGCTACGATAATACCATCGAGATATTCGAGCCGGAGGGCAGCGTCAAAAAGAAGATTATGAAAATTGTCACCGATTCCACGCCCGTCGAGGACCCGAAAGACCCCGATAAGTGCAATGTCTTTGCACTGCTCAAGCTGGTGGCGCCGGACGACGAGCTGAAGGAGTGGGAGGGCAGGTATCGAAACGGCGGCATGGGCTATGGGGAGGCAAAAAAACGCCTTGCCGAGCTGCTGATAGACTATTTCAAGCCTTACCGAGAGAAAAGGGCCGAGCTCGAAGGCAATCTCGACTATGTCAACGAGGTCCTGGCCGACGGCGCAAAGCGGGCGAGAGCCGTTGCCGCCGAGACCCTTGCCAGAGCACGGAAAGCCGTCGGATTAGGGGCGCAATGATGGACGAAAAACTTGTCACAGTCGCACGGTTTGAGGACAGTATCGAAGCGGAGATTGCTAAGCAGTTGCTGGTTGATAACGGCATCAAATCGGTTGTGACGGGCGAATACGTGGCCAACAACTTGTATGCGGGGGGCGTCGCGGCGGACATGTGGGTGCAGACTTTCGAGAGCGATGCCCGGCGAGCAATGGAGATACTCGAAT
This sequence comes from Sedimentisphaerales bacterium, assembly GCA_016933985.1. Classification (GTDB taxonomy): domain Bacteria; phylum Planctomycetota; class Phycisphaerae; order Sedimentisphaerales; family Anaerobacaceae; genus JAFGCD01. Next base: position 8,303 of record JAFGTU010000490.1, read on the forward strand.
CCAACGAGAAAGAGGAGGAGTAATTGGCTGACTACCGTGTAGATCTTGACATATTCGCCGGGCCGCTGGATTTGCTGTTGTACCTGGTTCGCAAGGAGGAGGTCGATATATACGACATCCCCATCGCCAGAATAACCGACCAGTACATCCGGTACATCGAGATGCTCAAGAGCCTGGATATAGACCTTGCAGGCGATTTCCTCGTGATGGCTGCGACGCTGATGCAGATCAAGTCGGCGATGCTGCTGCCCAAGGCCGAGCCCGAATTGATGGGCGAGGACGACTTCTCGGACCCGCGCGCCGAGCTTATACGCCAGCTTCTCGAATACAAGAAGTTCAAGGACGCCGCAAATCTTCTCAATGCCGCCGGCGATGAGCACAGGCAGCGATTCGCCCGACCCGACAGTATTATCAATAAACTGAGCGGCCCAGGCGAGCCGGAGATTGATATTGAGCGGATCAGTATCTGGGACCTGCTTGAAGCGTTCGACTCGGTGTGCAAAGCGACCGGCGTGACGGCGGATATCCGCTACATCACCGACGATACGCCCATTGACCTGTACCAGATTGAGATACTGCACCGCCTTCAAAGCGAAGGACAGTTGACTTTCGAGCAGATTTTCGAACGAGGCGGCGGCCGGCTGGTGATGGTGGGCTTGTTCCTGGGCCTGCTGGAATTAGTTCGGGCCAAGCTGGTCTCGGCTGAACAGCCGGCCTCTTCTTCTGCAATATACTTGAGCGCGTTGACCGATGAACCGCCTGAGCAGGCTGTGCAGAATGCAATCTTCGCCGTCAGCCAGGCCGAGAGTCGCGTGGATGATCCCCGGACCCAACAAGCTCCGCAGCAGCCGATACCAATCTCGGAATTACCTCGACAAGAATCTGCCCAGGTCACACTTGGAGCGCCGAGCGAGCAATCCACAGTTCCCATCGTTGAGATAGCATCTTCGAGAGGGCCGGCCTTCATCTCTGAAGAGGCGCACGAAGACTCCGAGACCATTCCGGATTGATTATTGAAGATTTGGTATTGATAACTCCGCTTCCGTTGACCTGAGCAGGGTTTTGGACCTGAACCTGATTCTGGGGAGGAATCGGCAAATAATCGTCATCTATCAATAGTCGAATTCATTTCCGACGATGCCGCTGTCTTCACTTCTTGGCCTTCTTGGGCTTTTTGACCTTTTTTGGTTTTTCCGCTTTCTTCCTTGCCGGCGCAGCCGGCTTGTCCGCCATGAACATCGCATAGAGGCCTATGCCAAGCGTCACCACGCTGAATCCTATCACGATATACCAGATGAAGCCCTGAGTCGCCGACAGCAGAGAAGGGACTACGCCTCTAAGGCCCCCGACAGCCACAATCGCCGTGTAGAGCACGAAAAACAAGGGCACGAACAGCATTGCTCCGAGAATGTTGCTTGCCTTGTCCGGCTCGGCCTCGAAGCGTGCCTGAGCAAGCCCGGGTAGAGCAAGTCCGGCCTGTACGGTGGCAAGCTCGTCGTCGGCTATCTGGTCAACTTCGGCGGTGACTTCGGCCACCGTGCCGGGGTCGGCCGCCTCCACGGGCTCCTCGTCGGCGGTGTATATCTCGTCGAGAATCCCGCCAAGCGAAGTATCGTCGGCCTGCAAAGAAAGATCCAGCAGACCCGAACCACTGCCGAAGCTGTCGAGATTGACGTCTCCTTCAATTTCTTCAAGCGATGCATCGGGCGTCGTGCCCGTTGAAGCAAGACCCAGTGAGCCTATTGTCTCGCCCAGGGTGTCGTCGCTTATCGCATAGTCCTTGTCGGTCTCGCCAAGGACGCTGATCCCTTCGCCGGTAATAGCGGTATCGGCATTAGTCAGCTCACTTGGCGCATCGAGAGTGCTGCTTTCAGGTGCCAGCAGTATCTCGCTGGTTCCCGCCGGCTCCTGGGGGATCGGGGCCTCGAGTTCGGGGATCTCCAGGTCGGGTATCTCGGGGACCTCCATTTGGGGGACCTCCAATTCATCGGGGAGTTCGCCTTCAACAAACTCCGCATCGGGAAGCTCCAATTCGGGCATCTCCATCTGTGGGGCCTCGGCCAGCGGGGTGGCGAATTCAGGAGGAACGTCAAAATCGGGCTCCGCCGGTTCAAACATCTGTGGCGTCTCCGGCTCCGGGGCCTCGGCGATATCAAATTCGAGGGGAACCTCATCCTGCGGGATTTCCATCTCCGGAACGGGCGGTCGCCGCCCAGCTTGGGACGCCGGCGGCTGTGGCTGAGCGGTTCGAGGCTCCGGCCTGCCCTGAAAGGCTGCGGCACCCGAATCGGTAATTAGAGCATTAACTTCATCGACCTTGAACAACAGGTTCGGACCATCGCGGAACTCCCGCAATTGGCCGGATTGAACGATGGCTCTAATCTGGTCTTCTGTCTTGCCGAGCCTCTCGGCGGCTTCTTGTAAAGAATAGAACATAGCAGCCATGATAACTTACCTCCCATCGGCTGACCACGCGGTTGCCCGCGGTTTTCAGCCTTCAAAATGACCCTAACATAGGACATTATACTGTAACCATCGGCGTTATGCAATTGTTTTTTTAGTGAAACTCGCGCCAAAACCAGCCCTCTGAGCCGATATTCCAGTCCGAACGCGTTCTTAATCCGAATCTATTGCAATGAAGGCTCGTTGCGTGTAGAATCTCAGCTTGCAGCAAAGAAAGGATATTGTTTCGGCTGAAACGCCGTCGGCGTACCGATGGCCCCGATAGCTGCGAGAAGACCGGGGTGTAGCTCAGCTTGGCTAGAGCGCCTGCTTTGGGAGCAGGAGGCCGCTGGTTCGAATCCAGTCACCCCGATTCTCATAATGTCTTTTGTGACAGCAACTTATCACTTTTTACTTTTCTCAAATTTCTCGTGCCTTCTGATTTTGTGGCAGTTTTTGTGGCAGTTTGGGCCTTGTTTGTGGCAGCGACCTTGTCATAGAGTTCTTCCGGGACCTGTAGATAGTGGCGTGCCGAGACTTCAATGCCGTGCCCAAGCCAAGTTGAAACCACATACTGAGGATACACCTGAGACCAGTCTGTTTCGCAGTTTCTTCGCATCACCTTGAAAGCATCTTTCCATTTCTCAAGCCCAGCCCGTTTGCGATAAACTTGGAAATTCCGCCACAGTCCATGCCGAGAGATGGGGCAGATGCGCTTCTCACGCTCTTCGGCCTGGTCAAATGCATCTAGCAACAATTGATAGAGCTTTGGCTCTATAGGCACTATTCTCTGTCTGCTTGTCTTCTCCGCAATAACCGTCAAGCGGTGATGGTCCCAGTCAATATCAGCCCAAGTTAGACTCAAAGCCTCTCCGCGGCGAAGGCCCGCCAACCGGCAAAGGGCTATCTGCAATCTCCAACCCCAACTCGGACATGCATCAAGCAGCTTATCGAGTTCTTCGAGGCTGACGTATTTCCAGTTCTTATCAGGTTCACGAGCCATGCCTTTCAGGCGGTCGAAAGGGTTAAAAAGGATCAGATCTTCCTGGACAGCCTGATTGAACATTGTCTTAGCGTTCCTGACATGAATGCATATCGAAGCTTCTGCATTCTTCTTGGCCTTCTTGTTCAGGACTATCTTGCCACTTGCCATTGCCGCACGCCAGTCACTTGCCTTTGCTCGCGAAATCCTGTTTATTCGTACGTCACCGTCAAAAAACATTAGTAGGTACTCTGTGGTTTGGAGATACAAACCCTTTGTTGCAGGCTTGATATCTGTGCGGTTGTCGATATACCGGTTCAGGAAGCTCTCCAAGGTGGGCGAATGGCGGGCATCGGCTCTTGCTGGATGCATGCAAAGCTCGACAGCCAGACGATCACACATGACCTTTGCCTGTCGTCTTGACAGCTTTTTCTTAGGCCCGAGGCTCTTTGCCTTTCGTTTTCCGATGCTATCGTAATAGAAAGCCTGCCAATACCCACCATTACTGCTTAATGTAACTGTACTATTGACACCCATTTTTCTACTCCTTCATTTTATTGCTTCAATCATGGTTATCCTGTTTCTGTTCATTGATATCATCCTATTTCACACCTGGACACTGTTGCGCATGACTCTTTCATAGTCTGCGTGGTCCGAATCCATTTGAGCGCATTTGGAAGGAGGGCGCAAGTTCTTTTTGAAAATTTTCCCAGCCTGTTTCTTACACGCGAATCTAACAGATATTCAGCGGGGATTATCTTGGGTAAGCCGGTCCAGCAGTCGTTCGAGTTCGATCCTGCGATAGCGGATGGACTTGCCAACCTGTGTAGCTCGCAGAAACCCCTTTTTTCGGTAGTAACGCAGGGTACTGGCTGGATCTTCAACATTCATGCTGTCCAGCCGAAGGTATCTGATTGCCTCTTCCTCTGTGAGGAGTTCCGGGCAGGGTTGTGCTGGGTCTCCGGGTAGGATCGGACAGCCATACCAGGTTGTGCAGTTGTCGGCTATCATGGTTTGCCAGCGCTACCTCTTGAACATTCGCAGATCCTATTTCTGTCGCATACTGGTAGCCCACCGGATGAGGCAGTCATTGCGACTCGACAAGACTGACTTGTCCCTGACTCCTGATACACAGAGCCATTGTTGGACGACGCTTTGCTTTCCTTCCCATAGTCGTTAAAGCAATGAAATGTGCTGCCCTTGAAATTAGGTTCTATCATCCTCTGTTGAGCTTAGCCTCAGATACCTGTACGCCTCATTCGCAACCAGAGCCACTTTGGGCAGATCTTCCACTGCAAACGAGGTAGTATGCTTCCACGTGTCGCCATCCTTGTATGCCTTGTCGATGTTGATTGAATAGAACTTGACCATTTCGCCTTGCACAATCTTGTTTTCCGCCCAGATGCTGGCTGTAATGGGCCCACACTTGAGTCTCTTTTCCGGTTTACTCATCGCAATATTCCTCGAAAGTTAGAACGGTCATCTTTTCCATATTGAAAATAAATAGGCCAGAAACATCGGGGCGTGTGCCTGACAATCTCCAAGTCTCTGACAACTAAAGCCTAAGCTTTTAATTTTCTCACAATTTGCAGCGCTGTATTCGCTCTTTATGACCCGTTCTATCAATCTCTGTGTCTGCTGATAATCGTAGCGATCTTCGTCCAAACGTGATATCTGATGGAAGAGTTCTGGGCCTCCTTCTAAGCGTGCCAAATTGGTGGCCAAAGCA
>JAFGTU010000491.1 GCA_016933985.1 Sedimentisphaerales bacterium
CGAGGGCGTAATAGACCGGGTCGAGCGTATGGGCTCCCCTATCGCCCATCATTCCGCATCCGAAGTCCCACCACGCCCGCCAGACACCAGGATGATAGCACCTGTGGTAGGGCCGATACGGCGCCGGCCCTATCCACAAATCCCAGTCGAGCGTGTCGGGTACTGGCGGCGTTTCTTTCGGCCGGGTCGCACAGCTCGTGCTCCAATATGCGTGGCCCCAGGGATAGTAGCTCAGCGTGCACCATGCATCTACTTCGCGGACCTCGCCTATGGCCCCGTCGCGGATCCATTCGGTCAGCAGACGGATGCCATCCATGGAATGCCCCTGAATTCCCATCTGTGTAGTGACGCCGGCCTTCTTTGCGGCTATCGCGAGCTTTCGCGATTCGCAGACGTCCCGCGTCAGCGGCTTTTGGCAATAGACGTGCTTGCTCGCCTTGATCGCCGCCATTGCGATCACTGCGTGCGTATGGTCGGGTGTGGCTATCACCACGGAGTCGAGGTCTTTCTGCTCGTCGAGCATTTTCCGGAAATCGCGGAACTTTTTGGCCTTGGGAAACTCGTTGAACGTCTTGGCGGCGTAGTCGTGATCCACGTCGCAAAGGGCGATGATGTTCTCCCTCTTGAGATTCCCCAGGTTTGCCCGCCCCATCCCGCCGATGCCGATGCCTGCGATGTTGAGCTTCTCGCTGGGCGGGGTATTGCCCGCTCCTCCGAGAACGTATCGCGGCACTACCGTAAAGACCGCCGTCGCTGTAGCCGTGCCCAAGAGCTTACGTCGATTCAATTGCAGCATTTCAATTCCTCGCAAATCAAACACCCGTCACACGGGCAGAACGCCCGAATATTCTCTTCCGGAGTCCCAGGCGGCACTTCGCAGCCCGGCATTAGAATGAACCTCTGCCCCCCTGCCTTGATACACGTCCTCGCCGATTCGCCAACCTCTTCAGCGCTGCCCCGCAACAAGACATTCGCCGGGTCGAAATTCCCACACAGAGTAACATGCGGTCCCGCAAGCTCCCTGGCCCTATCGAGAGGAACCATCCAATCGACGTCGATTATGTCCGCCCCGCTCTGTGCCATGAGCCCCACGTGGTTTCCGATGTTGCCGCAGATATGCAGCTTGACGGCGGCGCCGGCCTCGTGTATCGCGACGAAGAGCTTCTTCTCCAAAGGCAGGATGAATTCTTCATACGCATTCGGCGCAATCAGGCTCGCTACGGCGTCTCCGACGCCGATCATGTCGGCCCCGGCCTTGATTTGGGCGAGGGCGAATTTGACCTCGTTTTCAATAATCGCCTCGCCGGCCTGCTTGAAATAATCCGGCCTGTCTATGAGGTCCAGCATTGCCGCCTCGACGCCTCGCAAGTCAGCATATTCTGCAAACGGCCCTTCGACCCAACCCAATACGCTGTGCGTTTCGCCGATTTCTTTGGCCATACGCCGGACGCTCTCAATCCTCTGTCTCGTCCGCTCACCCTTGCACACATTGACGCTCGCAAGCCTGGCAAAGTCGTCTTGGCCCTTGAGCAGCACGCCGGCGGGTTTCCCGACGCCCTCCTGAGGATAGTCGAATTGCATCCCGTAAGCCGAGGCCTCGCGCCACGGGTCGCTTATCGCACTGACCTGGTCCGTCCCGAACGCCTTCGCAGCCGCAAGCTGGGCATCGACCAGGACATCTCCGTCGAGGTAATAGTCGCGATAGGTCCGCCCGATAAAATGAGCCGCCCAGGCCATGAATATGGGCGTAACGGCAACTCGATCTACCGCTTCGCCCGCCAACGTCGCATAAATCCGTTCTTTGGATGTCATAACTTCCCTCGCAATAGCAACTTATCGCATAACGTGCAATGAAAAACACGGCATCTTTCACAATTCTATGCGATTGCGAGCGAACAGTCACGCAATTTTCGGCCTGGCAAAACCCGCAAAACCTATCTCGGATTACCGCTTCTTGAGCGTAACGCTGACCTGCCCCTGCAGCAGGCTCTCGAGGGCCGGGTCTTTGGTGATGGCCTCGATGTACCTCGGGTCGGCCTGGCCTTGATTTATGTTGTGGCCCACAATCAGCCCGCCCGGACGCACCAGAGGCAGCAGCTTGTTGAGATAGTCAATGTACCCTTCCTTGTCGGCATCGATGTTATGCTGACATGAATAGGCAATTGATAGATTCATCTTTTTCATTTTAATTTCCGATTCACCACAAACCGAAAAGCTCTTGACTGATTGCTTTCATAACCAAACGGTCCTGCCCGTAGACTCTTACATAGATTTCGTTACTTTGCTTTCACGTCATAGCAGAACAGTAGATCCTGGTCGCGCACGTATAATTTGCCATTCGCAATGACCGGGTGGGACCAGGCTGGCAGCCTGCTACGATCCGGCTGTTCAAAACGCCCACGCTCGGTGTACTGCTTCGGGTCAGGCTCAATCAGGACGATGACGCCGTCCTCCATGCGATAGTAAAGCAGACCGTCGGCCAGAGCCAGCGAGCCTTTCGCGCGGCGTTGGCCGTTTTGGCGCTGATCCCACATGACTTTGCCGGTCTTGAAGTCGAGACAGGCCAGCGCACCGCCCTCATTGCCGCCGTTGGCGCCGTACAGGTAACCATCAAGAAGGATCATGCCGCCATGGTGGTTCTGCATGTCGGTGGTGGCATAGACTTCCTCGGTCTGGACGGCGCCATCAGCATCCTTGCTCAGCTTGATCAGCCCTCCGCCAGCGCCATAGGCTGAGGAGGCGAACACCATTCCATCGTGGAAGACCGGCGTGGAGCAGTTAATGGCCATGCGGTTGGCGGGTTTGTCATATCGCCAGAGAAACTTCCCGTCGGATGACGAAAATCCTACGAGTGCATTAGAGACCAGTTGCACGTACTGGCGCTGACCGTCGATGTCAATGGCAATGGGCGAGGCGTAGGCAGCTCCGACACCGCGCGATCCGCCAAAACCACCGCCCCCGCCGCCGGCTCCCCCACGTCCGCCGCCGAAATCCCCAAATCCACCGCCGTAGCGACGGGAACCGCCGGACATCTGGCTCGTCATGCCTCCCTCAAAACCGCTATCCGGCTGCCAAACCTGGCCGCTCGAATCCGTAAACGCCTCCGACGCCCCGGAATTGATCCGTATTGTCCTTCCCGAAGACGCTGCACCTGTTACAGCTTCTCCCTGTGGAATTATTTCAATCGCCTTAATTGCCGGATTTTCGACCTTGGGCGTAAAGACAATGCGAAACTCCCCGTTGGTCACTTCCACAGGC
>JAFGTU010000061.1 GCA_016933985.1 Sedimentisphaerales bacterium
CCGGCCTGAAGACCGCCTGAGAGCTTGCAGTCTCAGCGCAAGCGGCCGCCATCTGCAACAGGTCTTCGCTATTGGCCCTTGCCGTGTCCGACGGCATTACCTTACTCAATGCATCGCTCGGCCAAAGCGCCGCCTGCTCGGCTGCCGGCGAGACGCCAAAGACCGAGAGTACATGGATGAGCAAAAGCAGTAACGCCATAGAATTGTATATGGTCTTCATAATGGACTCCAGTCTCGGTGGCAAGTCAGTAGTCCTCGCCGTTAAGGCTCCGCACGACGGATTTCAGCCATTCTTCAAGCTGCTGTCTCATTGAACCTGCGTTTTGCTGGTTTTGCGCAATCAGGTCGTCTTTCTCTTGAGGATCCTCGGCAAGATTGTAGAGCTCGAGCTTCACGTTCTTGTTTCTTTCAATCCTGTGGAGTTTCCAGGGCCAATCGAGCCACGCTGCATGGCCGGGAAAGCTGTCTTCGGGATAATTCTGAGTGATCTTCCCTGCATCCAAACGCAACCGCGACGGCTCAGTAATCTCCTTGCCCGCCTGCTGCGCCTCTAAAAGCTCGGTCATCCACTGCTTGCTGGGCGTTTGTATGCCCGCGGTGGGATGATCCCAGAAGCTCATCGGTCTGGGGCGGGATTTCATCCTGCCGGCGATCAGCGCCGCCAGACTGATGCCGTCCAAAGGCGGCTGCCTTTCTATCTTGACTGCCGCTATCTCTAAAAGAGTCGGGTAAATGTCGGACGTGTTACAGGGGATGTCTGTGACTCGCGGCCTGGGAATGCAGGCAGGCCACTCAAGTATGGCCGGCACGCGAAGCCCTCCCTCGTAGATGCTTGCTTTGTTGGCCCGGCCGCCTGTCGAGCCGAGGCCGGGGAGCCCGCCGTTGTCGCTGCAATACCACAAGATTGTATCCTCGCGGATGCCCAGCGCCCGCAATTCCTCGCGCAGCTTGCCGAACGCGCGGTCCATGCCGGTAATTTCGCCGTAAAAGTGCTGGAGCTTCTTGCTTTGAACTTCATATAGAGCCCGGTCCTGTTCAATCGCCTGATGCGGATTGTGAGGAGACCCGAACCAGACAACGCAAAGAAACGGCTTCGCTGAATCGGCGTGCTTGCGAATAAACTCAATCGCAGCGTCAACCGTGACCATCGAGCTTTCGCCCCTGGTCTGAACGGCAAGACCTTCTCGGCTGAGTATCGGGTCGTTATCGAAAAAATTCGGCGAGGAAAACCATTCATCGAATCCGCTGGCACCGGGATTGACGGGGCTGCCCTTGCAGACGGAGCCGAGATGCCACTTGCCGAAGTGCCCGGTGACGTATCCTCCGGTCTTGAGCGCCTCGGCAAGGGTAATCTCCTGCGGTCGAAGCGCGTGTCCCCATTTGAAGCAGCCGAACCGATTAGGGTGACGCCCCGTCATGACGCTGCCGCGCGTCGGCGAACAGACCGGCGCCGCGGCATAGAAGCGGTCAAAACGCAAAGCCGAGGCGGCCATTGCGTCGAAATTAGGGGTCTTGAGAACAGGGTGGCCGTTGTAGGCCATGTCGCCCCAGCCCTGATCGTCGGCCATGCAGAGCACTATGTTCGGCTTCTTGGCCGGCCGCCCCCCGAGAACTGATGGGCCTGCGGTAGCGGCCAGACATAATCCCCCGCAACCTAGTTTCAAGAATTCGCGACGGTCTAAGTGCATCAGGTTTCTCCTTTTCGCAGGAGCATAATCGGCTTGCTCCTCGTAAGCTTTGACTGTCTGTCCGACATTCTAACTCCTTCAGCAGGATTTGCCAAGTTCACCTTCGCATAATCACAGCGAGCGGTTTTTTTTGCTGCTATCGGCCTTGGAAAGCCGAAGATACGTTTAAGTCACAGGCCATAACCTGGCCTGTCAAACCAGCACAGTTATTTGTAAGTATAGCTGGATTAAGTGCTTACTAACGCTAAGTACAACCAGGTCGCGAATTTTACGGCCGGAGTGGTCGTTCTGCTAATGGCCGTCGGTGCGGTTTTCGTCTTCTCAGCGGGGGCGGACCTCGGCAGCGACTTGAGCCTCCATAAGTTCTACAACTATGCGGGATTGCGGCAGATTCTTTTCTTTCCACTAGCCTGCGTGATGCTATTCTCCGCCGCGGCCTTCGACTATCGCAAGCTCAGGCTGAGCGAGAGCTGGCTCAAATCGCCGGCGCTGTATCTGCTAATCCTTAGCATAGCGTTACTTATACTCGTCTTAATTCCTCGCTTCGGCACCGAGATTAACTATGCCCGGCGATGGCTGAGAATTCCCATCGGCCCATTCAAGGTGAGCTTTCAGCCGTCTGAACTGGCGAAATGGTCACTCATTTTCTTTATCGCGGTTTTTTGCGACAAGTACGCCGACAGCCTCAAATCGTTTTGGCGGCGGTTTGTTCCCATCTGCTGTGTTGTGGGTCTTGTTGTCGGGTTGATCGTCATCGAAGACGTCGGCACTGCCGCGTTTGTATCGCTGCTGGCGTTCTTGATGCTGATCATCGCCGGCGCTAAATGGTGGCACGTCCTGACGCCGTTGCCGTTCGGCGTTCTTGGATTTCTGTATGTTCTCATCCGCTCGCCTGCTCGGCTGGAGAGGATTTGGGCATGGATCTGGCCCGAGAAATACGGCGGAACCGTGGGCTATCAGGCCAATCAATCTCTGATCGCCTTAGGCTCCGGCGGAATCCTCGGAAAAGGGTTGGGAGAGGGTATCTGCAAGTATGGCCATCTGCCGGAGGATACTACCGATTTCATCTTCGCAATCATCGGAGAGGAGCTTGGATTCGTCGGAAACGCAGCGGTTATTCTGCTGTTCATCATCTTTATGTGTTTGGGTATTGTGATTATCGTTCGGTGCAAAGACCGGTTCGGCCAGTTCTTGGCCGGGGGAATCGTACTGGCAATCGGCATCCAGGCGGCGATCAATATCGGCGTGGTGACCGTGGTGCTACCGACCAAAGGCATCCCTCTTCCCTTCGTAAGCGCCGGCGGGACAAGCCTGCTGCTCTCGTCCGCGGCGGTCGGAGTCCTCCTGAACATTGCCCGCCAAACGGCGGTCAAACCAGCCGAATCAAAAATCCAAAACCAGCCGGCACAAGCCACCATCAACTCCGAAAGCCGCAGAATACTCATCCACGCATGAGACAGATTACATATCTTCCACGAGGATTAGTTTTACTGTCTCTGTAATAGCCCGACCTTTGTGCTTGTGTTGGTCGCCTGCGGGTATGAATATCCCTTCGCCGGGACCGAATAAGACGGTGTTTCCGCTGAAGTCTATTTCCAGTCGTCCTTCGAGGATGTAGCCTATATGTCCCTTGTCGCACCAGCCGTGCTCGACGAATTCTTTGCCGAATTCCGCCAGCCGCAGCTTCCTGCCCGCCTGGTTGTATGCCTTAAATCTGACGCCCGCCGCCGGTGCGTGCCAGGGCATTGCATCGAAATCAATTTTGTATTGTTCCATCTTTGTTCTGCAAAGACTGCGTAGACCAGCTTGCCCCGGAAGACCGTCACGACGTTTCGATCGGTTATGATACCGAACTCGGCCGAGGGCTTGCAACTTTCAATTCGAGAATAATCGTCGGCAGGCGTTGGAATTTGTCGAATTTTGGCTTGTCTATCGGGGGACATCATATATAATTCCCCGATTGCAGTATTTGAAGGAGTATGTGCTGATGACGATACAATTCAAGTGTCCTGCGTGTGGGCAGGCGTATTCGGTTCCGGACCAGAATGCCGGCAAAAAGGCCAAGTGCAAGGCCTGTGGCAACTCAATTGTGATTCCCGGGGCGAGTCCGGGTCCGGCGAAACAGGCTTCCGGAGGTGGCCCGGCGGCTGTCAAACCTGCCAAGCCTCATCAGGCGCAGCCGCCGACCGATAAGCGCAGCGCTATGGAGAAGACCTTTGAGAATGTCGCGGCGGTGGCGGCGGGCGGCGGCGCGGCCGCATCGGCCGGCGATGCGAGTCCGACTGCGACCGCCCCTTCGCGCCAGGCGGCTCTGCACGCGATGAAATGCGCCAGTTGCGGAGGAAAGGTCGAGTTCAAAGTTAATCAGGGAGGCTTTCAGTGCAAGTTCTGCGGCTCACAGTATAACGCAACGACGAACGAGGCCGGCAAGGCCGTCGTCCAGACCGTCATGCTCCGGGAGCTCAAAAAGA
>JAFGTU010000492.1 GCA_016933985.1 Sedimentisphaerales bacterium
GCCGGCCCGAACGGCGCCGGCAAGACCACGCTGCTTAATCTGCTCTGCGGGGCGGCTAAGCCGAGAACGGGCAGGATTACGATCGATTCGGCCCCGGTGGAATCATACAGCACGGCAGCCTTAGCCGAAAGAATAGCCGTTGTGCGTCAGGGATTTGTGCCGATGTTTGGCTTTTCCGTGGTTGAGACGGTGATGATGGCCAGGACCAGGCATTTCGGGGCGATGGGATTTGAGAGCAAAACCGACAGGGAGATAGTCAATGAAGCCCTCGATTTGACCGAGACCGCCCAATTCGCTTCGCGTCCGATAGGCGCTCTGAGCGCCGGCGAGCGGCAGCGGGTATTCATCGCCAGGGCCCTTGCACAGCAAACAGAAGTGCTTTTGCTGGATGAGCCGACCAGCTTCCTTGACCTCAAGCACCAGGTGGGCATATACGACCTGCTCAAAGCAGCGCAAGTCGATAAAGGAAGGACTGTTATAGCGGTTACGCACGAGATCAACCTGGCGACGCAATACTGCGATCAATCGCTGCTGATCGGAACCGATGGCAGCAGTCTATTCGGCGCCACTGCCGAGGTATTGTCCGGCGAGCATATAGAAAAGGTCTTTGCGGTACCCGTATTTGCCGGGCGAATCGGAAAGAAAAAATTCTTCATCCCCATAGGCAAATTCGCAAAAGACAAGACTGAAATCAAGCGTGCCCCTTGAGCCAGGCCTGTTTGCTGTAAACTCCTGTAATTCAAGCAGTTACATGGGACAGACCAATGTGCCCACACAACCGCAGACCTGCAGCCCCAAGCTCGACTTTTGCCATTTTGTCATAACCTCGTTGTAGTCGAAATCCTTCAGTCCCTGGTTTTGTGCCGACATGAATAGCCGTAACTCCTTGCGAAACAACACTTTACGTGGTCAGGAATAGTAAAAAGTGCAAGAATCCAGCTAAGTACTGCGTCTGAATTGCCGATTCTAATCCAAACATTTCGTGTGCAGAAGAAGCTCAGGGATGTTATAATCCTGTATTTTACGGATACGCAAGAAACCGTTTACGACAAAGAAAGGCAAATAGGCCCGTGGTCAAGAAACAAAAGAAGGCTTCGAGCAAGAAGGCTAAACCGGTCCGAAAGAAGAAGAAACATCTTTCCGATGCCGACCTTGAACATTTCAAGCAACTGCTCTTAACCAAGCGAAGAGAGCTTCTGGTGAACGTGCATGGAATCGGAGACGAAGCCCTCAAGAAGTCACCCCTCGACGCCAGCGGAGACCTATCAAGCATGCCGATCCACATGGCTGATCTGGGTACGGACAATTTCGAGCACGAATTAGCCCTGGGATTACTGGATAGTGAAATACAACTGCTGCGAGAAATCGATACCGCGTTGGAGCGTATTGAGGATGGTAGCTACGGCATTTGTCTGGGAACAGGCCAACAGATACCGAAGGCGCGCCTCGAAGCAAAGCCGTGGGCGAGATACTGCGTGGAGTATGCTCGAATGGTCGAGAAGGGCCTTGTTGAGAACAATCAGGACGAATAGACAGACAAGTCGAATCTTGCCATGAAGCATAGATGCCCAATATGCAAGAAACCGATAGAGACATCATCCGATGGAAACGGGAGCGAATCGGAGTTCTTGCCGTTCTGTTCCGAGCGGTGTAAACTTGCGGATCTCGGTGCCTGGCTTGATGCAGAATACAGAATAGCTTGCGAACTGCAGCCGGAACGGCTCAGCAGCGAATCCGAGCCGGCTTTTGAAGGCGCCTGCGAAGAAGAATAGTCTGCGATTCGCCGGCGGGATGATGCAGGCGTCTGTGGGATTCCGGCGATGAGTGCAGGTCTGACCTGTAGTTTTGCAGAACCGGCGCAACCTTTTTGAAAGGAGGCAAAATGGTCAGCAAGAAACAACCTCTGCAGTTGTCCGATAGTTTTCTGTTCCCCAAGTTGTTCCAGGCCTTCCGTATAGCTGTCGGGCCCGGCAAGCTAATGGTCGCTCTCCTGGGCCTGATTGTCATTTGCCTGGCCGGCCGCGTAATGGACCTCCGCAGGACGGTCGTTGTGGCCCCTGTGACGGGAGGAACGAGCAGCGAGCTTGACGTGTATATATCCAGCCCGTCACCGGATCAAGCTGTAGGCGAATTCCGGAAAGAATACGAAGCCAAAGGCTCACGCACGGGCGTTTTTTCCACGCTTTGGGACTTTAGCTCGAAGAAATTCCACACAGCTCTTAGGAATTTGTTCGAGCTGAACTTCGCAGGCGCGGCCGAGAGTATCGGCGGCTATTTCAAAGGGGTCAGGTGGGCGATGAGATTTCACTATGCCTACTGCCTGGTATTCGCCTTGATAAAACTTGCAGTCTTCTCCATAGTCGGCGGCGCGGTCTGCCGAATGGCGGCGCTGCAATTCGCACGCGGTGAGAAGCCGGGCGTCATAGAAGCCCTACGATACAGCTCGCAAAGATTCACAAATTTCTTCTTCGCACCCATACTGCCGGTCATAAGCATTGGGATCATAGCGGCAATCATATTCGTCTTGGGCTTTATGGCGAGAATTCCGTACATAGGAGACTTGATTTTCATCACGCCCATCATTGTGTTGGCCTTGGTCCTCGGCGGGGCGATAGCCGTTGTGATCGTAGGAACGGTTGGCGGATTCAACCTAATGTTCCCGGCCGTTGCATATGATGGTTCAGACGCTTTCGACGCGATGAGCCGGTCTTTCAGTTACGTCTTCAGCCGACCCTGGAGGATGTGCTTTTATACTCTGATAGCCGCTGTCCACGGCGCCGTATGCTATGTATGTGTTCGACTCTTGGCATTTCTTCTGCTCTCGGTGACTCACCTGGTGTTCTCTTTTGCCTTCGGTCTCGGCGGCAACGCCGACGGACTCGCAGCAATCTGGGCCAAGCCGGAGCTTATGAACCTCCTCGGCTCAACCTCCGCTGCAACAGCCGGTTGGACCGAAGACGTGGCGGGCTTTATCATATATTTGTTCTTATGGATCATGGCCGGATTAGTGGTATCCGTAGTGATAACTTACTACTTCTCAGCCAACACCATTGTCTATTCGCTGATGCGCAAACAAGTGGACAACGCCGGCCTTGACGAGATCTACGAGGATGCCGCCCAATCCGAAATGAACTGCATCGCGGATTCGACGAACTCGTAAAGGGCCTCTATCGCAGCAGGCAAGTCAGACCGCACCCAGATGATAGGCTTGGCAGTGAGCGTTTTCACGCCAACCCCAGGACGTGTGCCGGGTCGAAAGCCTTTGACCACACTTTGGCCTTCTTGGCCCGATAATGGTTCTGCAAATCCGCCGTCTCTTGGGGCCGACGATTTGCAGACCGAGATTCACAGGCTGATAGTCCAAGGAGTCTGGGTGTCTTGACGTATCCTCAAGCCGCCACTATAGTTGGCCGATGAACGATGGCAGGTAGAAGCTGTTATACAGAGAAAATATGCCTGAACCAAACACTGACGCGCAGCAAGAAGACAAAGGCCCCGGAACTGAGCATCTCTCGCACCCGGCGATGGCGTTGCTGCGCTTCCGCAAGCCTCTGATCATTCTTGCACATATTGTTGCTTTTGCCGCCTCGTTGCTTCTGTCTTTCCTTGTTGCGAGCAATATGGAGATCAAGCAGCAATGGCTCCTGGAGCAGTTCCCACCGCTGCTGTTTTTCGTCCTACTGGTTAAGCTGCCGGTGTTTGCGCTGTTCAAGCAATACCGGGGCTGGTGGCGTTATGTGGGCATTTCAGAGTTAAGCGGCATTGTTAGGGCTTCGCTGGTAAGCACTCTGATCATCGTGGGCCTGTGGTTCCTGGTTTTCATTCGAGAAGAAGGTCCGACTATCGAGGCCCTGCGGGGCATAGCCAACGTCAGCCAGGGGGTATTTATGGCTGATATGTTCGGCACGGTCCTGATTCTTTCCGGGCTTCGAATGATCATCAGGCTTTATTACGAAGAGTTTCGCACGGTCGAGGCCGGCCGGCTCAAAAGATTCCTCATCGTCGGGGCGGGCAACACAGGAGAAACGCTGCTGCGGGATATTCACCGTATGCAGGTAACCCAGTACGAGGTTGTCGGGTTTATTGATGATGACGCGGCCAAACAAGGCATCAGTATTCATGGAATTCCCGTGCTCGGCACCGTCGAACGCCTCCCGGAAATCTGCGAGAATCGGAATATCGAAGAGATTGCCATCGCAATGCCCTCGGCCTCGCACCAGGAGCTCAGACGCGTAATCCAAGTGTGCGAAGGGACCAAAATCCGCTTTCGAACCGTCCCGTCCCTGATGGATATTGCATCGGGCAAGTTCCGCGTCTCTCAGATTCGAGACGTTGATATAAACGACCTTCTGGGGCGTGAAGCCGTCCAGCTTGATCTCGACTTGATAGAGGCGTTCGCCAAAAACAAGACGATTCTTGTAACCGGAGCGGGCGGCTCGATCGGCTCGGAGATGTGCCGACAGCTTTGCAAGTTCAATCCGAAACTGCTTCTGCTAATCGAACAGGCTGAAAATCCCTTATTCTACATAGAACGTGAGTTGCGAAGTACCTACCCTTCCGTGGCCTTGGAGGCGGTCGTATGCAATATAACCGACGGAATACGCGTTGACGAGATATTCAGGCGGCATAAGCCGCAGGTAGTCATCCACGCCGCGGCTCACAAACACGTGCCCATGATGGAGCTTAATCCGGGAGAAGCCATCAAGAACAATATTGTCGGGACTCGTAACATGGCCGACGCCGCCGACCGCAACGACGCATCCAACTTCGTAATGATCAGTACGGACAAGGCCGTTAATCCCACCAGCATTATGGGCTCGTCGAAGCGAATCGCCGAGATGTATATTCAGGACCTCAACAGGACCAGTGAGACTCATTTTGTGACGGTCCGCTTCGGCAACGTACTTGGATCGGAAGGCTCGGTTGTGCCAATCTTCAAGAAACAGATTGCCCAGGGCGGCCCCGTCACCATCACCGACGCCAGGATGAAGCGATACTTTATGACAATACCGGAGGCCAGCCAGCTCGTGCTTCAGGCCGCGACAATGGGCAAAGGCGGCGAGATATTCGTACTCGATATGGGCGAGCCAGTCGAAATCGTGCAGCTGGCCAAAGAGCTTATTACGCTCAGCGGCTTCAAAGCCGGGGAAGATATTGAAATAGTATATACGGGTCTAAGGCCCGGAGAGAAGCTCTTCGAAGAGCTCTCCATCGACGGCGAAGACATGCAGCAGACAAGACATCCTAAGATCGGAATCTGGATGAACATCCCGATGGACAGAGACAAACTGCGTGCAAGCATCAATCAACTGGTCGAGATCGCCAGGACGCAGTGCCATGCGGACATAGTCGGAAAAATTAAAGAGCTCGTACCCGAATACATCGGGAGCAACAACGGCAACTCTACATCTCAATGACACCCTATTGGATAGCCTAATTCTCCTCGGACCAGTGCTGCATCAGCAGAGCGTAGTCTTTAAAATCGATTCTATTGAACTTTCTCCACCATGCATCATCTTCCCAATCGATTTCAATATCACCAGCAATAAATGCATCACACCAAGAGCTCAATCAGTAGAAGTCCGTCCACCAATTTTCGGACATAATAGCCACATCGCAAGCGTTGAATTTCCCTTCCACTATTGGCTCCCCGTACAGCCTCACCATCATACTTTCAGTCCAAGGTCGTTGCTCATTAGTGCCAGGTTGTCATTTTAAGCCAATCTTCAACTAGTAAAGCAATATCCACCAAGCTTACTGTGGTATCTCTATTTAAGTCACCCGGTTGGTAATACGTCAAACCGAAAGTAGTACCAGCAAAATCGTGCCAGTTGACAATGCCATCGTTCGTTAAGTCAGCTAACAAGGCCCAATCGTAAGGAGGCATACTTGCTTCAGCGGTTCCTCCGTAGGCACCCATATTAATCCTCAAATTCTCACCCCACTGGTTATTGGGATCATCAGGAACAGATAACAATTCATTACCAATCTCATCGCTTGGATTACCGGCATCGATGCAACGACTTGTCGTGTCGTCCGAAGTCCAGACTGCGCGATCCGTATCCCAACTCCAACCTTCACTTTTTAAGTGATAGTCACCTTCCATCCAGTAATCATCGTTGAAGTCCTTCGGTGTACCGCAAGGATCTTCCCAATAGCCAGCATCAACGAAACAAGGATCGGTTTCAATGTTGCCGAGGTCCCAGTAAAGTACTGATCCAGTTTCAACGTAAACGCGGTCCTGTCCGCCGGCTATGTCGCAATATGCAACCGTGGCGTTTGCGATAATCCTAAGTCCCATCTCCGGGCCCTTGGCTGCCGTATTTGCCCACAGTATGCTGTTCTCAATCCATCCAAGCCAGTTCGATTGACAGCAGATTCCGCCGCCCATATATGCGAGGTTACCGCTTATCGTATTGTTGCTCAACGTTGCGTACGAACCGCCATTACACAACACTCCCCCTCCATAGTCTGCCATGTTTCCGGTAACTATGTTATTCTCTATCAAGGCTAGTTGGCAAAACTGGAGATACATCCCCCCGCCATTTTGGCCCTTGTTGCCTACTATGGTGTTACCATTTATCTGGAGGCTCCAAGGACTCCAGGCGCATAATCCGCCCCCATCCTGTTCCGCTATATTTCCCTTGATGACATTTTTCTTGATGGGACACGCACTATACGTATATATCCCCCCTCCTTTTTGTGCTGCATTGCACTTAATCGTATTGTTTTGGATAGTCGGAATAGAAAAATAGTACACATAGATTCCACCTCCGATATATGCAGAATTACCCTTTAACGTGCAATTTGAGATTGTAGGGCTGCTGTTCCTTTCGCAATAGAGCCCCCCGCCACCCCACAAATTCTCTCCATTGCCACCTGTAATGGTGAAGCCGTCAAGGAGTGTACCCACGCCACCGCCACAATACACAACCGTATAACAGTTATCGTTTCGTGTCGGTTCCGTTAACAGGTCACAAACATCATCGATTTCGACATCATCACCATTCAGGTCGCCGCTCAAGATGGTCTCATAGAATGAAATATCTCTCACATTGGGATCGGGCTCACCGAAACCGGCGTAGCCGCCCTTAACAGCTACGTGATTAGGAATCGCAAACCAAGCAAAACGGTCACCGGACAAAGGCTCAGCCGGCTTGTATATCCCTTGTGCCACTCGGATCTCTTCGACGTTTTGAACACGCAGCGCATCTTGCAGGTCCGTGAACGCATCGGCCCAATCCCATCCTTTATTTTCGCCGTTTGCGCTTGTATCAACATAAGCAATAATGGGATCGTTATCATTTTCAGTCGCGCTGACGTAGGTTGTCGTAAATCCGGCATATCCAGGCGGAGCTGGAACACTGATCCGAATAGCGGCTTGACCATTTATCCAATCTTTGTCTTCGGCTGCTGCAATCATTACGTTCTGAGCCATTGAATAGTTAGATGAATTGAAAATCAGCACCATGCCCGATTCGACGGTGATGTCGGTATCGCCGGATTCCCAGGTCACCATTACCTCGGTCGAGTTTCCCGGATCCCAGGCTAAGGCCACAGTGAAGGCTGCTGTCCCACCTTCAGGAACTGAAATGCCGCTAGTGCTCAGGCGAAGGTATCCAATCAAATCGTTGTCTTTTTCTGTTGCGGTCACTTCTCTTGTGGTGAATCCGGCGAAGCCCGGAGGAGCTGGGGCTATGATTGTGATTGCAGCTTCCCCGTTACTGTTATCCAAGTCCTCGCCGGCCGACAACGTGATACCTTGGGGAATTGAGTAGTTGGAAGAATCGAAAATCAAGACAGCGCCTGATTCGACAGTGATGTCGGTATCCCCGTATTCCCAAGCTACCGTAACCTGAGTCGGTCCGCACGGATCCCACGCCAAGGCCACGGTGAAGCCCTGTGTGCCACCTTCAGGAACGATGAGCGATGTGGTGCTCGCAACAATATACCCAATGGAATCATTATCTGCCTCGATTGCAGTTACCTTGGCAGTTGGAAATCCGCTGGCAATTATTCGGATTACAGCTTCGTCATTTCTGGAGTCTCGATCCTCACCGGCACCGAGTATTACGCTCTGTGGCATCGTGTAGTTGAATGAGTCGAAAACGAGCAATCCTACGGACTCGATCGCGATGTCGGCATCTCCTGACTCCCAGTAAACCGTCACTTGTACCGGGCCGCACGGGTCCCTTGCCAGCGCCACTGTAAGTTCGGCCGTTCCGCCTTCGGGTACTATTATCGACGTTGAACTCAGGGCAAAGCTTTGCGCCGGCCCTTCGTACGCACCCATATCCACAGCGCCGTTGATGATGCGAGGCTCTCCCTCGAGATCAGTCGTTAACCAGGACGGAACGGCTGAGTTGTCGCCGCTATCCAGGCAAGGCGATCCCCAGACCATGCGAAAGTTGTCGTCGTCCGTTCCTGGTATATTGTCGGCTCCATTGGGATCCACAAACATTGGATCGACATTGATATTACCCTCGCCGAACCAGCCGCCTTCTATATCACTGTAAGTTACAACCGAGGCCGAATTGCGATAGTCTTCGACTCCACCGTCCCAGAGAATGCAATTCGTTATTACAGGGCTGCTATGTTCATTGTATATCCCACTGACTGAGTGCCCTGCGAACGTGCAGTTGATGACGATTGCGTCACTCCAAAGGTTACATATACCATGATCCGAATTGCTTCTAAAGACACAGTTCGTCAGAGTTGCTTGACTGACGATATTCTTTACACCACTACCGGCAGATAGAGTATTTGGATCCCCGGCGAGGTTACTTCTGAAAATACAGTTGCTCAATGTAGGATTGCTGATCTCATTGCATATTCCTCCGCCGTAGCAAACCGCCAAATTACTCGCGAAGGTACAGCTTGTCACTATAGTATCGCTGTTGTTGTTATACATGCCCCCTCCGAGGAAGGCGGTGTTTTCTTCAAACACACAGTTGGCAATGATGGCACTACTATTCTCGCTGATAATCCCACCTCCGCGGTCGTCGGGACAACTGACACCGTTTGCGTCCCCGCCGATAATGCTAAAACCGTCGAGGATTGCTGTCTGATCGGCTTGGTGTGCCATAACGACGTGATAACTGTTATCGTTGATATCGGATATCTCTCCGACATCGCCGCTTAGGACTGTTTCGTGTATCTTGACATCCCTGAGGTCCGGCTCGGTTTGCCCGAAGCCCCCATATCCGCCCATAAGAGTGACGCCGTTAAAAAGTTGGAAAGCAGCTTGCCTATCCCCTGTACCATTCGGCACCGCAGAACTGCTATCGGGAGTATAGGTGCCCTGGGCTACCCGTATCTCAACCGGCTGCCGGGCAAAGCGGGCATCGGCAAGTGCATCCTGCAAGAAGTTATAGGCATTCTCCCAGCTCGTACCGTCACCGGCTCCGGGGGCGACGGCGTCCACATAGATGACCTTGCCCGAAGCAGCGGTCCAACCCGCTAACAACACCAGCAGCCCGAAGATTCCCCCGATTCTCCTCCGTAAGCTTGTCTTCTTCATTATCCTATCCTGTACTCATGAACGACACTCAACCTACTCTCGCCGTAAACAGCGACACGTAGGCTCACAAGCCTTGAAGGCTTTCGAGAATCCGCGACAGCGAAACACTGCAGCTAAGGCTCGCAAATCACTGCTCGGAATAAGCCTTTATCATTTTCCGCAAAGCCGGGCCGTTGGCCTGGTCCGGATTGATGTCCAAAGATATCTGCCACTGCTCCACCGCCCTGGCGGCAAGGTCGGGATCGCCGTCGCCGCGCGCCTTCAACATATAGGCCACACCTAATCCCCTGTGCGCCTCGAAGTCGGCGTTGTTCAAATCGACGGCGGCAAGATAGCTCTGAATCGCGGCATCGAGGTCTCCGGACTTCAAATGGCAGTATCCAAGATACTGGTGAGCCGTGCTGTTGTTGGGCTGAGCGGCAATCACGGAGGCCAACGCCTCTTTGGCAAGGTCATAACGCCCCATCTTCAAGTACCCGTAAGCCACTTGCAGCATATTATTCTGGGGTGTCTGTGTTTGCTCTACAACCTGCGGAGCCTGCTCGAATGATGTAATGGGCTTCACCTCAGCGACATTACTCGTTTTGGGCTTCCTGGCCTTGCCCATTCCGACCGCCTCCGGTTTGGTGAACTCTTTATCACCACGAAATACCCTCGGAATCCCGTTCTCGCCCATTTCGCTCACGAACGTCGATGTAGGCTCCATGCTGTCAATGATCCTCGGCGTTATCAAAACTACCAGCTCGTTGACCAGAACCGATTCGCTCTTAGACTTAAACAGATTACCCAGCAAGGGTATATCGCCGAGTAATGGGACCTTGGAAATGCTTTTCTTCGTCTCTCTCTTGCGCAGCCCGCCGATAGCAATGGTCTGGCCGTCCTTTACAAGCGCCACGGTATCGGCCCGGCGTGTATCGACGGTCGGCGCGCCTAACACGGTCTGGTATATATCCCGGCCCGAGTTATCCAGACCCCTCAGCACCGCTATGGCATTCTGATTTACCACAACCCCCAGTTCGGGCATGACGTGCAGCTTGATTAGGCCGTCTCTTGCGATATGCGGAGTGACCTTCAACTGAACGCCGACATCCTTGAACTCAGTGTATGTTATTGGATCCTCTCTGGCCACCTGACGAAGCTCCCTGTAAGGGATTTCCTGTATAATTCCGAAGTCGGCCGTCTCGTTATCAAGAACCAGAATCCGCGGATTGGCAAGAAGCTTGGATTCCACATCCTTCTTCAGCACGTTCAGGGCAAACTCGAAATCGAATGCGTCGTCTAAGAGACTAAAACTGAGAGTCCCGCCCTGCTGGGGATCGAAAGAAGCCCCGACAAACGGCTTGCCTCTCTTCCTCGTATAATATCCGGTCGAGCCCGGCTCCACCGTCGTTGCCTCGGTCGTCGAAACTTCCGGGATGTACTCAGTAGTTGTGCTTGTGCCACCGAACTTAGTATCAGTCGTAGTAACCGGATCATAAGTCTGTGTACTGCTTTCCACTCTATTAACGCCGTCGCTGTAGGTATCGACATACTCGTTGTAGGTAACGGTGCCGTCGTTTCCAATAGTATCCTGGCTACCATAAACGCCCTCTTCGACTCTGGTCTCAATGGTACCAACGTTATACCCGCCTACCATCGTTTTAGTCGTGAGGTCAGGGGTGGTCTCCTCAGTTACGATATTATATCCAGGTGTAACGGTCGTGGTTGTGGTCGTTGCGCCTTTGGCCCCTACTTGCTCGTATTCGATATTCCTTGCCGCACGGAACGCGCTTCCCAGGTCGAATCCCTCGCTGGTTGTTATCTCGTAGATTTTGACCTCGACGAGGACCTGCTGGGTCTGGCGATCCAGTTCGGCAATAAACTCATCGACGGCCTTTAACTTCTTCTCGGTATCGGTAACTACAATGTGATTGGTTCCCCTATTAAAGCCCACGCCGCCCTTATCCGAGACGAATCTGGCCAGTGACCCGGCAACGTCGTTGGCGTCGGCGTACGTGATGTGATAAACCTTGGAGATAAGCTCTTCCCGCGCAAGGGCGATCTCCGGAAGCGCCGTGACGCGAATCATATTCTCCGTCGCCACGTATGTAAAACTGTGGGCCGCGAGGACGTTGGTGAGCACCTCGGCCAGAGGCACACCCGTGACCTTCGCTGTCACATTCCCGGTGACCTCAGGGCTCTTGACAATATCAACTCCCGCCTGATCGGCCAGGTCCATCAGCACCTTGTCGATAGACTCATCCACCCAGGCCCCGGTAATCTTAGCGCGCAGCGCAGCCTGGGCCTTCCCAGCCGCAAGCCCGGGGCCGCCGTTTGCGCCGGATGCCACGGGGGGGATAATCAGGGAGATCGTCAACAACATCAAGATTGTGATCCGGCAATATTCTTTGCTTGTCCTGCTCATAACTATTTCTTCCATCAAAGCTTATTGCATCTTCTTCGAGGAGAACTTATGTGAAGGATACTGAATCAACACCCCGGAAAAGCAGGTTTCATCACCACTTCTTCACCAACCCATACAAGTTTCCCCTCAACTAACGTTACCTTATTATATCACTTGCGAATTCGCAGTTCAAGTAAAATCACCGGTCCTTCAAACCCAGCTGCCTGCCGAGACAATATACGCCGCGCAGCTCACCCTGCTGCGCACCCATATCTCATATTATAGGACAGAAGGCTTCATTTAGCCAATCGAAAAGGCCCTGCAACCATATTTTTTTGGCTTATCCGAATAATGAGCAGGCAGAACCGTGGCATTACGCGGTGCAACGCCTCTGCCAAATAACCTAAACGCCCGGTGCGAAAGGGGATTTTGCTGGATTTTGCCTGATATTTGATTTATCGTCTGACGAAAGATGTTTTGTGGCTAAGAGCGGGTTGAATCGGTCATTCAGCGTTCTATTGCCTGATTTTTTGCGAACCGGTGCGAATATATGTGCTCAAAAAAAGGTCTCTACCAATTCCGCCAGATTGAGAAGAAATGGCAGCAGTTCTGGGGCGAACGCAAGACGTTCGCGGCAAAGGACTGCGACGGATCCAGGCCGAAATATTACGTCCTCGATATGTTCCCTTATCCGAGCGGGCAGGGCTTGCACGTCGGGCATCCGGAGGGCTACACCGCCAGCGATATAGTCGCGCGGTATAAGCGGATGAAGGGCCTCAACGTGCTGCACCCGTTCGGCTGGGACGCCTTCGGGCTGCCCGCGGAGCAGTATGCCGTCCAGACCGGCACCGCTCCAGAGCAGACTACGCAGAATAATATCGACAATATGCGAAGGCAGACCAAATCCCTGGGCTTCAGCTACGACTGGGACAGGGAGGTCAATACGACCGATCCGGGCTATTACAAATGGACCCAGTGGATCTTCCTCAAGCTTTTCAACAGCTACTTCGACCAGGCCGAGCAGAGGGCCAGGCCAATCGAGCAACTGCCCATTCCCGATGGCCTCACCGAAGCTGAAAAGCGGCGCTATATCGACGACAACCGCCTCGCTTACGAGGCCGAGGTCGCCGTCAACTGGTGCCCCGAGCTGGGGACGGTGCTGGCAAATGAGGAAGTCGTAGGCGGCGTCAGCGAGCGGGGAGGCCACGCGGTTGTCAGAAAGCCGATGCGCCAATGGATGCTCCGCATAACAAAATACGCAGAGAGACTGATCGACGACCTGACCGACGTGGATTGGCCCTACTCGATAAGAAAGCTCCAGACCGATTGGGTCGGCAAGAGCATCGGAGCAGATGTCGATTTCAAGGTCGCCGATTTCGACGAGACTATTCGCGTATTCACGACGCGCCCCGATACGCTCTTCGGAGCGACCTATATGGTGCTTGCGCCGGAGCATCCGCTTGTCGATAAGATAACGGCTGACGATAGAAAACAGGCGGTCGCCGAATACCGTCGGCAGGCGGCCCGCAAGAGCGACCTCGACCGAACCGACCTGGCAAAAGACAAGACCGGCGAATCTTTGGGGGCCTTCGCCGTCAACCCCGTCAACGACGGGAAGATACCCATCTGGATAAGCGATTACGTCCTGATTAGCTACGGCACAGGCGCAATCATGGCCGTGCCCGCCCATGATGACCGCGATTTCGAGTTCGCCACCAAATTTAACCTGCCGATTATCCCGGTCGTCGAGCCGCCCGATGCCGAGCAGGCCGAATTGGTCAGGCAGGCAAAGATCTGCTTCACCGGAGACGGCACGGCAATCAATAGCGGCCCATTCAACGGCCAATCAACGGCCCAATTCAAAGAGAACATAACCAACTGGCTCGCCGAAAGGGGCCAGGGACAGAAATCCGTGAACTACAAGCTCCGCGACTGGCTCTTCAGCCGGCAGAGATACTGGGGAGAGCCCTTCCCTATCCTGCACACCGAAGACGGGCCGGTCTCCCTGTCGGAGGACGAGCTGCCCCTGATCCTCCCCCAGGTAAAGGACTACAAACCAGCCGGCACCGGCGAGCCGCCCTTGGCCAACGCCGCCGAATGGGTCAATGTTACCCGCCCCGATGGCTCGAAGGCAAGGCGGGAGACAAACACGATGCCTCAATGGGCAGGAAGCTGCTGGTACTACTTGCGGTACCTCGATCCTGAAAACAGCGAGAAGGGCTGGGACCCGGAGAAGGAGAAGTACTGGATGCCCGTCGATTTGTACATCGGTGGGGCCGAACACGCCGTCCTCCACCTGCTGTATTCGAGATTCTGGCACAAGTTCCTGTACGACCTCGGCTACGTCAGCACCAAAGAGCCGTTCAAGAAGCTTATCAACCAGGGAATGATCCTCGGCGAGGACGGGCAGAAGATGAGCAAGTCCCGCGGCAACGTTATCAATCCCGATAAGGTTATCGCCGACTACGGCGCCGATTCGATGCGCCTGTACGAAATGTTCATGGGCCCGCTCGAAGCGATAAAGCCCTGGAGCATGCAGGGCGTTGAGGGCGTGCACCGATTCATCCAGAAGGTCTGGCGGGCCGTCGTCGATGAGGATACGGGCGAGCTTGCCGATGCCGTTCAAGACGCACAGCCC
This sequence comes from Sedimentisphaerales bacterium, assembly GCA_016933985.1. Classification (GTDB taxonomy): domain Bacteria; phylum Planctomycetota; class Phycisphaerae; order Sedimentisphaerales; family Anaerobacaceae; genus JAFGCD01. Next base: position 14,542 of record JAFGTU010000492.1, read on the forward strand.
GACGAGCAGACCCTGCGGCTGCTTAATCAGACTATCAAGAAGGTCGGCGATGATATCGAGACGTTCGGCTTCAACACCGCCATAAGCGCGATGATGATCTTGACGAATCACCTCGGCAAGCTGTCGGTCCGGCCGCGATGCATCGTCGAGCCGCTTGTCCTGATCCTTGCTCCATTCGCACCGCACATCGCCGAGGAGCTCTGGCAAAAGCTCGGCCACCCCGACACCCTCGCTTACGAGCCCTGGCCGGGCTACGACGCCGAACTAATCAAGGAAAAAGAAATCGAACTGGCCGTCCAGGTCAATGGAAAAATCAAAGATAGAATCGTAGTCTCCGCCGACGCCGACGAACAGCAGATAAAGAAGAAGGCCCTTGAAAACGAAAAGGTCGCCGCGGCCGTCGCCGGCAAAGAGCCCAAGAAGGTAATCGTCATCAAATCGCGATTGGTCAACATTGTCGTCTGATTACGTCGGCCCTTCTCACAATGTGCATGGAAATTGAGGCAAAGCTGAAGATCGAATCGCCGGAGCAGGTCGAGCGCAGGCTCGCCGAGCTCGGCGCCGAATTTGTCGCAGAACTGCGGCAGACGGACTATCATTTCGACGATGCAAAAGCCACATTGAAAAAAGGCGATAAGGCCCTGCGGATAAGGCGCCAGGTTGCAGCCGACCGCACGCAGTTACTGATGACCTATAAAGGCCCCAAAGAAGAAAGTAATTTCAAGAAGAGGCAGGAGATAGAATTCGAGCTTGCCGATGCCGACGCCGCCGAGAAGCTGCTCGCCGCACTCGGGTATCACAAGGCGCTGGTTGTGGAGAAAAGGAGAAGGCTCTGGCGATTCGGCGGCTGTGAAGTCGCATTAGACAGGCTCGACCTGCTGGGTGACTATCTGGAAATAGAAGGCTCGGACGACGGAAAAATCGACGCCGTTCAAGAAAACCTGGGCCTGTCACACCTGGCGCACATCCCCAAGAGCTACGCAGCCTTGCTAAACGCCAGGTTGCGCGAGCTTAACGGCGAGCATCGCAAGAGTGCTCACTGAGACTGATCGACGAGTTATGAAACCTCAAGACGGCTACATCGCGTTCATAGTGAATCCTAAGGCTGGCTCATCGAGCAACAACCTACTGGGTCGCCGCTTTGCCGCGTACCTTCGCGGCCGAGGCTTTGACGTGCGGACCAATCTGACAATGTATATCGACCATGCGACCAAACTGGCCCAACGCGCCTCAAGCAGTTACGATTGCACGCTGATTGTCGCTGTCGGCGGCGACGGCACCATCAGGGAAGTCGCACACGGGCTCGACGGAACCAACAAGCCCCTGATGATGGTCCCACACGGAACCGAGAACCTGCTCGCAAGCGAGCTCGGCTTCGACGAGAAATTAGAGACGCTGATCAGAACATTCGAGGCACAATATACCAGGCCCCTGGACCTGGGCAGGGTAAACGATAGATGCTTCACTTCGATAGCGGGCTTCGGATTCGACGGCCAGGTCGTCGATCGCGTCCACCGCGGGCGGACCGGGCACATCACGCACCTCGATTATCTCTGGCCAATTTGGCGGAGCTTCTCCGAATACAAGTTTCGACCTATGAATGTCCGCGTCGATGGCGAGGAAATCTCCCACGGGCAGGGCCTTGTCTTCGTCGGCAACATATCAAGGTACTCCGTCGGATTGAAAATACTCGAACGCGCAGACTTCGGCGACGGCCTGCTCGACGTCTGCGTTTACAAATGCGCATCCCGCCTGCATCTTGCAAGCCACTCGATTAGAACGTTCTTTAAGGGCCATTCAAACAGCAGCGACGTGATTTATCGCCAGGGCAAAGACATCGACATAAGCTCGGAACACGGCGACATTTTTACCCAAATTGACGGTGACCCCGGCCCGCCTCTGCCTGCACACATCACCGTGATACCGAATGCGGTGAATGTTATGGTCCCCGAAGGGGCCAGGCCCGCCGGGTTTAGAACCCGAATCATCAGGGCGCTGAGATAGGAATTCATTATTGATTATTTACTATTGATTGTTTATACGCGGTTATAGAACTCCAAGCCCGCAAAGTGAACAGGACAATAGGTAACGTACTTATGAAAAACAGCTTTTTCACTATTGGCAATATCGAAATCGGCCTGGACTGCCCTTTATTCGTAATGGCTGGGCCGTGCGTAATTGAGACTGAAAAGATATGCCTCGATATCGCAGGCAGATTGGTCGAGATCGCCGCCGCCGTTGAGGTGCCGATTATCTTCAAGGCAAGTTTCGACAAGGCCAACCGCAGCAGCATCTCCAGCTTCCGGGGGCCGGGACTGGACAAGGGTCTTGAAATCCTCTCGGCTGTGCGAAAAAAGACGGGCCTTGCCGTTATGACCGACATTCACGAGCCGGCTCAGGCATCGATCGCCGCTGGGATTGTCGATTGCCTTCAGATCCCCGCTTTTCTATGCAGGCAAACCGACCTCCTAACCGCCTGCGCCAAGACGGGCAAACCCATAAACATTAAGAAGGGTCAATTCATCTCGCCCGACGAGATGAAGAATGCGGTCGATAAGGTCCGCGCCTCCGACAACGACAAGATTATGCTAACCGAGCGGGGCACCTTCTTCGGATACAATCGCTTGGTCAATGATATGACGGGCATCGAAACGATGAAGAAACTCGGCGTGCCCGTTGTCTTTGACGCCACCCACAGCACCCAGCAGCCCGGCGGGCTCGGAAATGCCACCGCCGGGCGCAGCGAGATGGCCCCGATCCTAGCCAGGGCCGCAATAGCCGCCGGCGCAAACGGACTTTTCATCGAAGTCCATACCGACCCGAAGAAAGCCAAGTCGGATGCCGCCACCGTAATGCCCATAGACTGGCTCGAAGATTTGCTCAGAGTCTGCAAACAAATATTCAGTATCATACGTAAATAGACAGTAATGCCCAAAGAGTTCAAATATCTCTATGGCCCGGTTCCTTCGCGAAGGCTCGGATGGAGCCTCGGAGTCGATATCGTCCCGCTGAAGGTCTGCACGCTCGATTGCATCTACTGTCAGCTCGGCAGAACACCAAAAACGACCGTTGAACGCAGCGAATACGTATCAATCGACTCAGTGTTGGCGGAATTGACCGAAAGAATGGAGGCCGGACTCGAAGCCGACTACATTACCATCGCCGGCTCAGGCGAACCGACCCTCAATTCCCAACTGGGCAAACTCCTGGATGCGATCAAGAAAATTACTGATATTCCCTTGACCGTTCTCACCAACGGCACACTTTTTTTCAGGGAGGACGTCCGAGCGGACTGTCTCAAGGCCGACGTCGTCCTGCCCTCGCTCGATGCCGGTGACGAAGAGACTTTCCGCAGGATCAACCGGCCACACGCGGATATTAGCATAGAAAAGCTCGTATCGGGACTAAGCGCGTTCAGAAAAGAATTTTCCGGGCTGATATGGCTCGAAGTCTTCCTCGTGGCGGGTTTGAATACTAATACCCAACAAATTGCCGCGCTCAAGGCCCTGATAGAACAGATTGCTCCGGACAAGATACACCTCAATACTGCTGTTCGCCCTACCGCCGAACCCGATGTCGCTGCAGCCACACACGAGAAACTCGTGTCCATAGCCGCGGAGCTTGGCGAGCGCTGCGAAGTGATCGCCGATTTCTCCGGCGGTCTTCCGCTTGTCGCACACGCCACAGCTACCGCCGAAGACGTGTTTTCAATGCTAAAACGCAGGCCTTGCTCGCTGGCCGACATATCCGCAGGCTTGTCAATACCGGCAAACTTGACCGTGAAGCACCTCACGACCCTTCAACAGCAAGGCCTGATAGAGTCATATCACAAGAGCCGGACCGTCTTCTTCAGAGCAAGATAGACTCACCCGCCGCCGAGCGTCGCTGTTCAAAAACCCGGCTGAGTTTCTGCCCGAAATCTGATTATAATCTGCTGCTAATTTTGTAAAGCCGAGCACATTATTCGCCGATAAAAGCCTTGTGACGTTTTCCAAAGCGAAGTTTTTATCGCTTCAACAAAAAAAGACGACGTATGCATTTGACGGCCAAATGAATAATGCGATGCGACAGCTTGTATTAAACAAAGGCAAAGAGAAGTTCATTTTTCGGTATCAGTCCGGCCACGAAGACGACCTTCTCGATGCGCTGATCAGTCAGGCCAAGGATAAACGCACCGAGTTTGACTGGTTTGACGCAGCCGTCCTGAGTTTTAGACTCACTCAGTCGCTGATATGCCAGGCCGATGAACTCTTAAACGAAAACTCCGACGCACAGATGCCTGCCATTTAGTCACCCTGTGCTGTCCGGTCGCTGAAGAACCAAAGAGAATCAAGACAGTTACGCAAAGTAACGAAAACTCAATCATATATTTGGCGGATAGCACATTATGGAACATAGCACAATCACCCAAAAGTTCTTGGATTACCTGACATTCGAAAAGAGATTCTCTGTGCACACGGCAAAATGCTACGGCGCAGACCTCCAGCAATTCACCGCATTTCTTCTGGGCACCTCCGACGGGAGCAATCCCGAGGACGGCCCCGTGACGATGTCGCACCAGCACGGCGGCGGCGCAACCGCAGTGGCCGCGCACCCGAGCACCGAAATCGACCGAACGCTCCTGCACACCGATGTCAACGCAGTCAGAGGATACCTCGCATTTCTAAACGAAAGAGAGTATTCCAAGGCCACAATTGCCCGCAAGCTCGCCACGCTGCGAAGCTTTTACAAGTTTCTTGTCAAGAGGAACGAAATCGCCGCCAGCCCCGTCGCTGCGGTCCGAACGCCCAAGCAGGAAAAGAAGCTTCCCCGCTTTCTCGAGTATGAAGAGGTCAAGAGGCTCCTGGAGACGCCGCCTACCGACAACTGGCTTGGCGCAAGAGACAAAGCCATACTTGAGACGCTCTACAGCACGGGCATAAGGGTTAGTGAGCTGGTCGCTCTGAATATGGATGATGTCGATTTCCTCGGCGAAGTCGTGCATGTCAGGGGCAAGGGCAAGAAAGAGAGAATCGCACCGATCAGTTCCTCGGCACTCCAGGTGATTCAGCACTATATGGAATACAGGAACAAACGCGCACAAAGCAACGGCAACTTCGACCCCAAGGTCCTTTTCGTCAACAAGCACGGGCGGAGACTCAGCACGCGAAGCGTCCGCCGGAAAATGGACAAGTATCTGAAAATGGCCGGTCTCGACCCGGCAATCAGCCCGCACACGCTGCGACACAGCTTCGCCACGCACATGCTGAATAAAGGCGCCGATTTAAGGAGCGTTCAGGAGCTGCTCGGTCATCAGTCGCTTTCGACGACCCAGGTTTACACGCACCTGACCACGTCGAAAATCAAAGAGATTTATGACAGCGCTCATCCAAGAAAAGGCGACGCACCGCCAAACCCGATACACAACTGACCTTGCCGGAAGAGCTTAAAAGATAAGGGCCGCTCATTTGGGCGGCCCTTCTTTTTTATCATTTTGTCTTTGACGCATCCGTGTGCGTCCGGCCTATATCCCTTTTATTCCCACCATCGCGCCGGGAAGTAGCTTCAGGCCGGATGGTATCTCTATCAGAATCGGCCGGCCCCACTGAGGCATGTTCGCTCTGCGCCACAAGCGAGCCGGCATCTGCTCGACGGTCGGTCCCACGTAAACCACCTGCGAATCGACGATCAGGCTCGGGGTGCTGTTCCTATCGACAAGCTGGACCTTCATATTCTCACGAACGCGCCCGGCCTGCCTCTCAGTGGCATAGGCAACAATATTATCCGGCGTCTTCTTGGTAATCGTCAATATCGGGTCGCCAGCCAGGACCGCCTCGCCGGTATCGTGCTGAACCAGACTGACGACCCCGTCGAAAGGCGCCCTCAACTCGACGGCTTCTCGCTTCTTAACCGAGTCAAGCCGAACCAGGACTTCGTCCATCTGCCGGGCCAGCACCTCCGTTTCCTTCTGCAGGGCCTCCTCAGCGGCCTGGTCTGCCTCCGCAAAGCCCGGCTCGCCACCAACATCCTTGAACTTCGCCTCGCGCTCGACAGCCTCATCCAGGTTCTTCTGATCACTCTGGAGGATTTCCTGATTCTGCTCAATTCTCTTGGCGATGTTGCCCTTTTGCGTCTGCATCTTCTGCAAGTCAAGCAAGGCGATGTCGTTTGCATCGAGCGCCCCGCTGTAAATAAGTTTCTTGATGTCCAGGTTCAGCTCATCCAACAGGAGCTTATCCTGTTCAATCGCGGCGGTTAGCTCCAGAACGCGCAGCTTTGAATCACTTACGTTATTGGCGAATGGTCTGCCTGCAGCAAAGAGGTCAACGGCGCGGTCTTTAACCTGAGCCGCATAAGTCATCCTGGCCTCTTTCGATTGAGCGGCAAGATACGCCATCTGCGCCTTGATGATGGCCAGCTCGGCGTCTATTTCGGGCCTCGGACGCTCATTATCAAGCACGCTGTTTATAACCACCACCACGTCGCCCTGTTTCACCTCGTCGAATAATTCTACTTTGATTTGGTTGAGCCGACCGTCGCACGTCGCGGCAATTTGATGCACCGGCCCCTGAGCAACGCCCAGGATCTCATAACGGCTGGACCGATGAGAGAAAAGCGTGACTATCACCACAATAGTGCCAATCCACACCACGAAGGGCAAAAAGTGAACACGCATACTATTCAAATAATTTCTGGAGCTTATGTTTTTCATCGTACCTGCTCTAAACTTCAAGCAATTGTTCCTGCATTGTCAAGCTGATATTCTCAACGCCCTCAACGCCCTTCAGTTTCGAGAGCATTTCCGCGTTCCGGGCGGCGTTTCGTATCATCAACTGATAAGCATACTCAACCTCGGCTGTGCCGAACCCGCTGTCCTGCGCCGAGATCAGGGTGAAACTGCCGCAGAAACGCTTCAGAATAGCCGGGATCGGGTGGTCCGGGCCGATATGCCCCCTGACGCTGAACCGCAGAAATCCATTGTGCGGCTGGTGCGTGCCGAAACCGGTCGCGTAAAGATATATCGCAATCAGACACAGAATAATCGCTCCAACTATGGCGGTCATATAACGCTGAGAGCCCGTCGCCATACCAACAACCAGCGAGCAGAAAATAAACGCAATATCACGGGTATCCTTGATTATATTCCGAAAACGAACGATTGCCAGTGCTCCCATCAACCCGACTGCCGTGATAATGTTGTTGCCTATAATCGTCATCACCATCGAGAGAACGACCGTTATCATAATCAGCGATTGAACGAACGACCGCGAATAAGAAAGCCCGCTGTGCGTGGCGTAATAAACCCAAGCGATAAGCTGGCCCAAAACAAAGGCCAACAACAACGAAAGGATAATGTCAATAGGGCTGAACAAAGCCCCTGAAGGCATATCCTCCAGTCCCATCCAGATTTGTTCCATACTACTTACCCCGCTAACCAAGGTGCGCAAAACCTTAATAAACACGAATCCTGGATCGAAGTTGCGAACTTCGATATCGACCTGGCCTTCAGGTCAAAATACTCCACCATTCGGCTCAGCCAGATAGGATAAGTGCCTGTGAACTTCACTTCGAGGACCACCCCGCCATCGTTGGTTACGGGATTTCTCTGCCACCCGGAACCTCCGAGTATAACTACCGGTTTGTCGGTAACCTGATAACACAGATCCCTATCAAACGTAACCCTCACCCTATTGTCCGATTCGCCTTCAAATGCCTCCCGCATGTAACGAATAAGCACCTTGGGCTTGGCCTGTACGGACGACATATACAACTGAAACTGATTCAGCGCATTCATATCGACATTGTAATCCCTCGGCCCGAGAGGCAGATAGGCCAACAGGGGCACGATGTCGTCGTGCATAACGCGCGCCCGGCTCTTCAATATCACCGTATTAATGCGACGCTTAATCTCAAAGAAGCACGGGTAATCAGGCTCATCCGTATAGCTGCGAATCCGCAATTTGAACCGATTCTGACGCCCGTCTATACTCTCTTTGCACAACTGCATGTTATCAGAGTCCAAATACAAACTGACAATAGGATAGTTGCCATCCCTCTGAAGCTTGGAGTAACGGTCCACAGGCAAATACTGCCGGACAAATTGTGCAACCGCCCGAGCTCTTGATTCTGTGAGCCGATACTTCAGCTCATACCGGCACGCCAGGGTCTTATCAGCCGACTCGGCCTTTTTGCCGGATGCCTTCTTCGCAGTAGCCGTCCCTTGGGGACCGACCGGTGCGACGCTCTGTGTGGAGGCAACTGCCGTTTGCTTGTCTTCAACCATAGCCGATTTCACTACAATACTGCCCTGCTCACAGGGAAACCTGGCTCGTCAGCCCTCCCCGGCTTTAGACGCTTAAAAGCTCAGGGCATCCTTATAACATCTATACCCGCTATTGTGATGCGCAGAACGAGCCAAATGTAACGGTTTTTTTTACTATATCTTCTACGCCCCTATTTGTCACGTCTTTCCATATCGCCCATTTTAACATAATAAGATGGCCGAGTCAACACTTTTTCCCCCAAAAGTGCTACTTCCGCCATCACAAACCGCCCCTGAACCCCGTTTGGGGCTTAGAATTACCCTCCCGGCGTCGGGGGATTGGCGCCGGTCCAGTTATTCGGGTCGTTGCCGTAAAGTCCGTCCGATATTCGATGCAGAGACGCGCCCCCGCCATCGGGTTCCGTCGGCCAGAGATCGACATCGCCGGGTTCCCCTCCGGGATGGAAGCCGTCGCTGTAGCCCACTCGCTCGACTCGAATGTAATGCCGCACGCCGAATTCGTCCAAATCGCCCGGCCTTGAAAGCTCGACGTCCTCCCCGGAGTTGCTCAGCCAGCCGCCATACGGTCCAAGCAACACAACACCAAAAGGCGGCATACCATACTCGTCAATATAAGCGGTAAGGTCCTTAACAAGAACAACATACTTGCCGGCACTTATCGTCAAGCCGGGGTAGCCGGCGAACGTATAGTTGATCCCGTCCGTGAACTTCCACGGCAGAGACTCGTTGGAATCATACAGAGTAACAGGCCCCGCGCCGATGTTATGAAGCTCGATGAACTCCTGTTTCTGGTCGCCCGATGCCGGGTTGTACATAATCTCGGTGATGACTATCGGCCCGACCTTGGGATACGCATTGTCCTCGCCGGGGGTGATATGGGCCATCGAGACAAAGTTGTAGTTGCCCGTGCTCTGCTTGAAGTACCTCCCGAACGACACACCCGTCAGCGATGCACCGAAATCCTCGGTCGCGCGGTAGCCGGTGATTACTCCACCTTCGCTGGAGCTTAGATAGACCTGTTCACCGTTCTCGCTCAATGCGAAGCCGGTGATTCGCCCCGGATCGGCGCTCGATTCACCGAAGTTGGTGTTCTCGTAGAATACGCGGTAACTGTGGCTGTCTATCTTTGTCCCGGCTGCTATCATATACTTCTTTAGATCGTCGGCGCTGTCGCTGAGGTACCACCCGCCGATATCGATCTGGGAATCGGTCGTGTTGTAAAGCTCGATCCAGTCCGCAGCGATGCCGTGAGAATGAGCCAAAACCTCATTGATGACTATCTCGCCGGGATTGGGCACAATGCCGCTGTCGTCCCGCCCCGGCGACCCGCCAGAATAAGCGCTGGCACGCCAGGAATCCTTCTCGCCCCAGCGCTCCTGCGGATCGCTCGATACGCCAAACTCCTGTCCGCTCAGCGCCCGGCTATAGATCCGAACATCGTCGATGTATCCGCTGAAGTAAGCATCAGATGTGTAGTCACAGCCGATATAGAGGACGCTACTCACTCCCGTCAAGCCGGCCGAGGACACCGAAGCCTTTGCACTGCCGTCAACGTAGAGCTTTATAGTCGAGCCGTCA
>JAFGTU010000493.1 GCA_016933985.1 Sedimentisphaerales bacterium
AGCCTCGCCGCGCTGCCTCTGGACCCTTTCCACCATCTCTTCACGCGGAATCCCACCCGTCGAGATCGTCGGCGTCAAAACGAAGATCGTCTCGACCGCACGCTCCTCGAAATCTCTGCCTGAGAACAAAACGCCAAGCAGAGGAATGTCTTTAAGGCCCGGAATCCCGCGAAAAACGTCACGCCTCTCGACCTTGCGCAGACCCCCGATTATAAGACTCTCCCCGGGCCTGATTCGGTTCTCCTTATTGTCAATTTGCTTCTTCGTGATAATGGGAACCTGCTTTATGCCCTCAGGTGTGAGCTTTGAGCCGAGAAGGATGCTTGTCTCCAATCCTATATACCCGTCCGCAAAAACATGCGGAGTGATTGTCAGCGAGTCAACTACGTCTTCGTATTCCTGTCTCGTCTGGAACAGGTCCGAGTTTGCGCTTTGAAGATACGTCGTTTGCAGAGGAACCTTTTGGCTTGAAAGGACTTTTGCCTGTTTGCCGTTGATCACCTCCAGTGTCGGGTTCATCAATATCTTCAGATATCCTTCGGACTCGAGCGTATCGACCATAGCCAGGAAGTTTTCGCTACTGCTCAAATATCCGATCTCAAGTCCCATCTTGGACCGACCGAGCTCTCGCAGCGAGCCACCGGGAAAAGCAGCGGGCGTGGAAGGTTCCGTTACGAGCGTCTGAATAGCATCGCCGAACTTCCGGCCCGCCGGCTGCAGCCTGATGCCCTCGCCAAGTAGGTCTTGAATCGCGATCGTCGTCTCCCAGTCAAGGGTCTTGTCGGCATATATCTCAGAGATCAGGCAGTTGATCTTCACCTGGATCGGCGGAACATCGACCTCACGCAAAAAGTCAAGCACCGCCTCAGCGTCTTCACGCGCAGGACAACGCACAATCAACTGATTCGTGGCGGCATTCGCGCTGACATTATAATCAACAACTCTCGTCCCTTTGCCCTTCTCATCAAACAATTGCGAGGCAAATCCGGTATGGACAATTTGCTGCATTTCCGGAGACGTGTGGTGCTGGCAGAAGTAGAACAGCTTGTACTCCAGATTCCCGCCGACCGTCTGCTCGATAATCTTCGGCGGAGCCTTGAAGAAATAGGGTAGAGGAACGTTCGGCTCCGGTATCGGATCGACCTTGCGAAGCTTCTTTATAATCCTCGTCGATTCCATCCCCGCGTTATTTGTGTTTATATAGTCTGCGCAACCCCCGACCCAAAGCGCAACGGCCGAGCCCACTATTACGGTCAGAAAACGACCGCCACTCAAATTGTTGCTGCCGATTTTCATAATAGCATAACAGTCTTCAATAGCTCATCTGCATAAGGGCAGCAAAGCGTACGTCCCACGTCCATTGTAAAGATAGAGACGCAACGCGTTATTATTATATTGCATAATTTCTTATCGTCAAGCATATTCCATCGGAATCAAAAAAAGATCTTCATCCGATAAGAAACGCAAATGTTGATTTTTTTAGACAAAACCGCCATTCCCTGCTAATCTGCGGCGATTATGACAAGAAAATCTCCCAAAGCCATAACCATCGGTTTTGTCTCTCTCGGATGCCCAAAAAATACCGTGGATTCCGAGCGGATGCTGGCCGAGATCGCACAGGCCGGCCTCCTTATTACAAACGAGCCTGATAATGCGGATGTCGTGGTAATCAATACCTGTGCTTTTATCGCACCGGCAAAGGCCGAGTCAATCGAAATGATTACTCACGCCCTTCACCGCAAGAAACAAGGCGCCGTAAAAAAGGTCATCGTCGCAGGCTGTCTGGCACAGAGGATGGGAGAGCAGCTTTTTTCCGAAATCACCGGCATAGACGCCGTTATCGGGCTGGACAAGCGAGATTCTATCGTCCGAGTTATAAAAGAAGCGCTTTCCGGAAAGAATCGCGTCGCTTGCATCGGCGCCACATCGCCCCCGGCAGCAAGTGACATCGTCCCCGACGACAGAACCAGATTCCGAATCACCCCGCGTCATTGGGCATACCTCCGCATCAGCGAGGGATGCAACCATAAATGCTCATTCTGCACCATACCTTCAATACGAGGGGCCTTCAGAAGCAAGCCGCTGAATATAGTCTTGGCCGAGGCCGACGAGCTCGTGGCCGCAGGCGCCGTCGAGCTTAATCTAATCGCACAGGACACCGCAAATTACGGACGCGATTTGAAGAGTAAAAGCAGTCTGACAGCTCTATTAACCCAGCTTGCCAAACTTGACGGCCTCGAATGGATCCGCCTGATGTATCTCTACCCCGCACGAATCGACAAGAACCTTATAGAAACGGTCGCCGCCTGCAAAAAAATCGTCAACTACTTCGATATCCCCATTCAGCACGTGAACAGCCGTATCCTCAAGGCAATGCGCAGAGGAGAAACAGCCGACCGCATACGACCGCTCATAGACAACCTGCGAACCGCTATCCCCGATGTTACCCTCAGGACAACACTGATAATCGGCTTTCCCGGAGAGACGGACGATGAGTTCGCCGAGCTGCTCGAATTCGTCAAGTCCGCAAAATTCGATGCCTTGGGCTGCTTCGCCTTCTCTCCCGAACCGGGCACGCCCGCCGCGAACATGCCCAACCAGGTCCCCGAGGACATCAAGCACAAGCGGCTCGAAGAGATCATGCTCGCCCAGCAGCAGATCGCGTTCGCAAAAAACGCCCAAAAAATCGGCGACAAGCTCACATGCCTGGTCGATTCCGTGGATAGCAGTACTGTTAAGGGCCGCTACTACGGCCAAGCCCCCGAGATTGACAGCCTCTGTATAATCAAGAACGCCTCCGCCAAACCAGGAAAATTCGTCCACACCAAGGTCATCGCCTCAAAAGACTATGATTTAATCGTCGAGCAACTTTAGTATTGAATCGCATTCGCAATACAGGTAAACTCTTCAACATGGTGCACTTAATTCCTAACATGTTGACCTTCGGCAGACTCGTCTTGACCGTCATTTTCATCGCAATGCTGCTCTACAGCCCCCAGGTTGAGAATAAGAGCGCGTTCCTGGATGTTGCCTTTGTCCTTTTCGTAATCGCAGGCCTGACCGACATTATCGACGGCAGGGTCGCCCGAAAGTACAACGTGACAACCAAACTCGGCAGAATGGTGGACCCCCTGGCCGACAAAATACTCGTCTGCGGATCATTCATCACCTTCGCCATACTCGGCCAACCCAAGCTTTATAGCCTTTCCCCCGCCCCCTTGGCCGTAATACACTGGGCTGTCGCGGCCGTATTGATTGCAAGAGAGGCTTATGTAACCGTCCTGCGACACCTGGCAGAAGCCCGTGGTATCAACTTCGCAGCTACCGTTTCCGGCAAGATCAAGATGTTCATCCAATCATTCGCCATCGGCACCGTCGTTATCAAAATGGCACACGTCCCAACCGCAACGTGGGCAAGCTGCTTTACATCAACCGTCTTCCTGATCATGCTCCTGGTCACAGTCATCTCCGGGATAAGGGCCACAAAAAGACCCGTCCGCCGGGAACCATAATAAAAGGGAAGGGCTTATGAAGAAGAAATCCTCTCTCGCAGCCGGACTGCTGCTAATCTGCGCAACCTCCGGCCTGCTCGCCGCCGAAGCGCCCGCCGAGAATACGAAAAACCCGTTATCAACACTGGCAGAAGGCTTTCTGCCCCCGCCCACCGAGGGCAAGCTTTGGAAGCTTGCCTGGAGCGATGAGTTCAACGGCACGATAGTCGATCAGTCAAAATGGGATGTAATGGGTGACTGGAAACGCCGGGATGGATACTGGGTCAAGGAAGATGCATACCTCGATGGCGAAGGAAACCTCATTATCCGTACTAAGAAAGCCGGCGACCGTTATACCTCCGGCGCCGTGCGCACCAAAGACAGGTTCGAGCACAAGTTCGGCTACTGGGTCTGCCGCTGCAAATTCCCCATCGAAGAAGGCCACTGGCCCGCCTTCTGGCTGCACAACGCCGGCGTCAACAAGATAGGCGACGAAGGCAAAGACGGCACCGAAATAGACATCATGGAAAAACCCTGGCGAGACGACAAGACCACGCAGAACCTCCACTGGGACGGATACGGCAAAGAGCACAAGCACGCCGGAAAGGAAAGCGTCATCCCCGGCCTGAGCAAGGACTGGCACACCTTCGGCCTCATCTGGCGACCGGATGAGTACGTCTTCTACGTCGACGGCAAAGAAACCTGGCGAACAAATGCAGGCGGCGTATCCCAGGTCCCCGAATACGCAAAGCTAACAGAGGAAATAGGCAAATGGGGCGGAGACATAACAAAGGCAGACCTGCCCGACTACTTCACAGTCGATTATGTCCGCGTCTATGATGAAGTAGCCCCCGGCGATGCGGAGGCTGGACAGAAGGACCTCCTGCTAAGGGCCGCCGACGTCAGGCCCGCCCCGCGCCAACTGGCCTGGCAGCTAGGCGAATTCATCGCCTTCATACACTTCGGCGTAAATACATTCACAGCCAGAGAATGGGGCACCGGAACCGAAGAACCAAAGATTTTCAACTCCCAAGCCCTCGATACAGACCAATGGTGCCGGATGATCAAAGCCGCCGGAATGACCCAGGCCATTCTAACCGTAAAGCACCACGACGGCTTCTGTCTCTGGCAAACCAGATACACTACCCATTCCGTCGCATCAAGCAACTGGCGGAATGGCAAAGGAGATGTCCTCAGCGACCTGGCCCAATCCTGCAAAAAGTACGATATCAAGCTCGCAGTCTATCTATCGCCCGCCGATTTGTACCAGATCGAGAGCACCGAGGGCCTCTACGGCAACCTCAGCGAATACACCGAGCGAGTAATCCCCCGCCCCGTCCCCGGCCGCCCATTCAACGACAAGCGAACCTTCAAATTCAAGGTGGATGACTACAACGAATACTTCCTCAACCAGCTCTTCGAGCTGCTCACCGAGTACGGCCCGATCCACGAGGTCTGGTTCGACGGCGC